>JAUVFY010000083.1 GCA_030594025.1 Deltaproteobacteria bacterium
GAGGAGCTTCTAACAGGGCTCATGCCGTGCCTCCAGGCCGAAAGAATTGGCGTGTCGCTTCCTTCCTTGAGGGTCGGAACCCTCGACGCTGCCCTTGCAAATCAGATTAAAAAGGTTAGAAAAACGGGTTTTACTTTGGCCCCGGAGGCCGGAAGCACCAGATTGAGGAAGGTGGTAAATAAGTGCATAGAAGAAGAAGAGCTTATAAAGGCCGCAGAGGACATTTTTACACTCGGGTGGCATTCGTTGAAACTCTACTTCATGATAGGGCTTCCCACCGAGACAGATGAGGATATAAAAGCCATCACGCGTCTGGCAAAGGACGTAAGGGACGCCGGGAAAAGGGTAAGAGAAGGTCTTCCCAAAGGCAGGAGCCCGCGGGTGAACGTGAGTGTTTCCACCTTCATCCCCAAGCCCTTCACACCCTTCCAGTGGGAGCCCCAGGCAGGCCCCGGCTCCTCTCGCTCAAAGCAGGCCCGTCTAAAGACCGAGGCGAGAAGACTAAAACTCGGCTTTAAATGGCAGGACCCACTCATGAGCCTCCTCGAGGGGGTCTTCTCGAGGGGGGATAGGACCCTCGCGGACGTAATCCTGAGGGCCTATAAAAAGGGGTGCAGGTTCGACGGCTGGACCGAGCTTTTAAGATTCGACCTCTGGGAGGAGGCCTTCGCCGAAGCGGGCGTGAGCATGGAATTCTATACCGCGAGGAGACGTCGAAAAGACGAGACCTTTCCCTGGGACCACCTCGATCCAGGGGTAACGAAAGAGTTCCTATATAAGGAATACGAAAGGTCGCTTGGGCTCGAGAGCACACCGGACTGCTCCCGGGATGAGTGTACGGACTGCGGGGTGTGCGACCACGAGGTCATAAAGAACAGGTTAAGCGGCCCCGGCGACGAAGGAGTTTTAATTAAGAATAAAAGAAAGCCTTACGTTGGAAGCGAGCCCCTGAGGGCAAGGCTTTCGTTCGCAAAGACGGGTAAAATGAAATACCTGAGCCATCTCGAGCTCATAAGGGCCATGACCCGGGCAATAAGGAGAGCCGGGATGCCGGTCGTCTACTCGCAGGGGCACCATCCGCTGCCGAGGCTGGCCTTCTCCCAGCCGCTGCCGGTGGGCATAGAGAGCCTTGACGAGCGCATGGACGTTGAGCTCGAAGGGTACTCCCAGGCGCCGGAAAGGATCGCGAACGGCCTTAACACTGTTCTACCCGGGGGGCTTAAAGTTTCGAATGTAAGATTTATCCCCTTGAAACTTCCGTCACTGTCTGCTATCATTAAGGCGCAAAAGTTTTTGATTCCTCTGAATGACGGCCCTTTGGGCTTGAATATAGATTCTAAAAGAATTGATGGGTTTGTGAGGGATTTTTTAATGATGGATTCCATCATAGTACGTATCGAGAGAGGGGACAAGTCACGGGATATCGATATAAGACCCCTTCTGGACGAAATTACACATCCGGGGGACTATACCCTTAACCTTACGCTTAAGTGTGTGAACGGTACGAGCGTAAGGCCCGATAGTGTGCTGGCCCGGCTTTTAAATCTCACCAAAGAGGAAGCCTCCCTCATTCCCATCCTTAAGACCAGGACCGTAGTTTAGAAAAAAGACCGCATACCAGGGAAAGAGCGGTCTTTCAAGCGGACGGGACTGTCATGGACAGAGCTGTCATGGACAGGACTGCCCCTGGAGCTGATTTCGTTTATTCGCCATGAAAGGACGCCAGATACTCATAGACAGAAACCCCTTCGAGACCAGGTTGGCCCTCGTGCAGGAAGGCAGGCTCGTGGAGTTCTATGTGGAGAGGCCCAAGGAAAGGGGCATTACGGGCAACGTCTACAAGGGTAGAGTCGCAAGGGTTCTGCCCGGCATGCAGGCCGCCTTTATTGAGATAGGGCTTGAAAGGACGGCCTTTCTCCATGTCTCGGACATAAGGGAGGCCTTCGAGGACCTGGACGAAGGGGAGGCAAGGGAGGAGGAGAGGCCCGCCGCCGCTCAAGCCCGTATCCAGGACGTCATAAAGGAGGGCCAGGAAGTGATGGTCCAGGTGGCCAAGGAGCCCATGGGTACGAAGGGGGCACGGCTCACCTCTTATGTCTCGCTCCCTGGAAGGTACCTCGTCTTGATGCCCACTTACGACAGGATCGGGGTCTCGCGCAGGATAGCCGACGACAGGGAGAGGAGGCGCCTGAGGGAGATAGTCAAATCATTGAGGTCCAAGGGCTACGGGTTTATCATCAGGACAGTCTGCGAGGGGATGAAAAAAGAGGAGATAAAGGACGATATGGACTTCCTGGTGAGGCTCTGGGAGGGCATGGAAAAGAAGATGTCCATTGAGCCGGCCCCGTGCATACTCTACGAGGAACTGGACCTCACCCTGAGGAGCTTAAGGGATTACTTCTCGTCCGGCGACAGGCTCGTTATCGGTTCCAGGGACGAGTACGAGAGGGCCTTGAAGTTCATCGAGGAATTCATGCCCGCACTGAGAAAAAAAGTGGAACTCTATGAAGGAGCCGAGCACCTTTACGACGCCTACGGCGTGGATATCGAGCTCGAGGCCGCGATAGCCAACAGGGTCTGGCTCCGCTCCGGGGGGCACATAGTCATAGACCAGATGGAGGCCCTGACCGCGATCGACGTGAACACGGGCAAATACGTGGGCAAGAAGAGCTCCGAGGAGACGATCTTGAAGACGAACCTCGAGGCCGTCCAGGAGGTAGTCTACCAGTTGAGGCTCCGTAACATCGGCGGCATAATAGTCATAGACTTCATAGACATGGCCAAGGCGGCCAACAGGGAAAAGGTCTACTCGAGCCTCAAGGAGGCCTTGAGGGAGGACAGGGCACGGACCAACATATTGAAGATATCGGAACTCGGCATAGTGGAGATGACGAGGAAGAGGGTGAGAGAAAGCATAACCCAGTCGCTCTGCGAGCCCTGCCCCTACTGCGCGGGAAACGGCATTGTAAAGTCCAGGGACACGGTCGTCATGGAGATATACAGGGAGCTCCTCGGGGTCCTTCCTAAGAGGAGGAGGAAAGCGGTCCTGTACACGAACCCGGAAGTGGCCGCGCGCCTCGAGCAGGACAATGTAATCGAAGACCTCAAGAAGAAGTACGGTAAAAAGATAGTCGTAAAGCCCGTCGAGGTCTTCCACCAGGAAGAATACGAGGTGGTGTGACGGCCCCTGGCACGGTCCAGGGAAAGTCCTCCACGCCAAACGGGATTAAGATAAAACCCTTGACAAATCTCGGGGGCATGGGGTATTTAACGAACCACGATGAAAAGGGGGCACGGAAAAACAAGGATTGTCAGTTCCTCTACCGGGGCTCAAAGACTCCTGAACCTGTTTGTCCCGCCCATTGTTCTTGCCCTTTTAATCGGCCTTTCATACGCCGGGTAGGGTCGCTTTCACAAGGAAGTTCAGCTGCTTCGGCTGCCACCGGTATAAAAGCGGGGGGAAGATGGCTTTTATCTTAAGTGTGCTCGGGGTAGTGCTGATAATGGAAGGTATCCCCTACTTCGCCTTTCCCAGGAAGGTAAAACAATGGGCCCTCCTCCTGCAGGAGATACCGGAAGCGACCCTCAGGATAATAGGGCTCATTTCCATGGCAGCCGGTCTTTTGCTGCTGTTCATGGTAAGTTCCTTTTAACCGTTTTTTTTATTTCTTGATGAGATACGGGTTCCTCATTTCCATTCCGGTCATCTTCTTTTTCGGTGTCTTATTCGGGTGCGGTTCTGTCGTCCCAACGGAGGAGGCTACTTTACAGATACAGCCCCGGCCGGCCCTGGAGGGCCGGGAGCTTATAAGGGTCCTTGTCGTTAATGGCGCCCGGGAGCTTCGGATCCAGGGGGCCCGGGGCGCAGGACCTCTCCATGTAAGCAAAGGCTTCGGGGGAAATCTCGTCGTAAACGGAAAGGTCTACGCCCCTCCTTTAAAATTTTCTCCGCAAAGTGATTTCATCTACATAGATAAAACCCCCTACCGGGGGACCATTGAGGTAACCCTGGGCCCGGACGGCGTCGTTCAGGTGATAGACGAGCTCCCCCTTGAAAACTACCTCGTGGGGCTCATAAACTCCGAGATATCTTCTAAGTGGCCCGTGGAGGCCTTGAAGGCCCAGGCCGTTATTGCCAGGACATATGCCGTGTACCAGAAAAGGGCCCGTTCGGGCTCGCCCTTCCACTTGACGAACACGAACATGGACCAGGTCTACTCGGGCGCGCACACCGAGGATTTGGCGGCCCTGCGTGCCGTAGAGGAGACGGCCGGCGAGATACTCGCCTACCGGGGGGAGCCCGCGCTTACCCTGTACCATTCGAACGCCGGGGGCAGGACCGAGTCTGCAAAGGATGTCTGGGCTGGCGATTACCCGTACTTAAAGGCCGTAAAGAGCCCCTTCGACAGGGGTGCGCCGAATTTTCAATGGGAATTTGCCGCATCAGCGGGTACCTTGACGGGGCTCCTCGGCAGGGCCGGCTACGATATGGGCGAGCCCGTCCGTATAAAAGTAAAACAGAGGTCACCCACGGGCAGGGTAAAGAAGATTTTAATCCTGGACTCCTCGGACCGTGGACTCACGCTCTCTGGAGAGGAACTTAGGAAGGCCCTGGGCTACGCAATCCTGAGGAGTACACTCTTTAACGTAAAGAGGACCGGGTCGGGGTTTTTATTCAAAGGCAGGGGCTCTGGGCACGGCGTAGGGCTTTCTCAATGGGGTGCCAAGGGCATGGCCGTAAAGGGATATGATTACCGGACGATACTGGGCCACTTCTACCACGGAACAAGCCTAATAAAGGCATATTAAGGTTTTAATTCGCTAAATTTAGTTAAAAAAGGCCGATTACCGATACCCCGATCAAAGTGGGATAATTAAAATAATGCGTCCTGAAGAGTTCAGCTACGAATTGCCACCCGAGCTTATAGCCCAGTACCCCCTGGAGCAGAGGGACTCTTCCAGGCTCATGGTCCTGAAGAGGGTCGAGGGCACGGTCGAGCACGGCTCGTTCCTTGATATAAAGGGCTATCTCAAAAGGGGCGACGTCCTTGTCCTGAACGATACGAAGGTAATACCCGCGAGGCTCATGGGACGGAAACCCACGGGAGGGAGGGCAGAGGTATTTCTCGTAAAAAAGAAAGAAGGGGTTAATGGAGAGGAGCTCTGGGACTGCCTCGTAAGGCCCTCGAAGGGGTTAAAGAACGGCACTGAGATAGCCATTAACGGTGGCCCTTCCGATATAAAAGCGTTAAAACTCTCTGCAAGGCTCGTTGAAAGGAGCCAAGAGGGGATATGGACCTGCAGTTTAATGACCGACGGGGACGTTACTGAGGCAATAGAGGCCGTGGGCAGGATGCCGCTACCCCCTTACATAAAACGCGAGGCAGGCGAGCTCGACAAAAAAAGATACCAGACTGTATTCGCAAAGAACCCGGGCGCCGTGGCCGCCCCTACGGCCGGGCTTCACTTTACGCCAGAGCTTATAGAGGAGCTTAAGGGCGGGGGCGTTGAGGTCCATTATATAACGCTCCATACGGGGCCGGCCACTTTCATGCCCGTACGTACGAACGATATAAGCGGGCACACAGTCCCGCGCGAGCGGTTCAGTGTCGCTCCCCCTGTCATCGAAGCCGTAACGAGGGCTATTCAGGAGGGTAAAAGGGTTATTGCCGTGGGCTCGACAGTAACGAGGACCCTTGAGACGACCTTCGCAGAAGGCTTTAATGGAGGCGGAGGCGGAGGTAGCGGCAGCGGTAAAAACGAAACCGGGCTCTTCATATGCCCCGGGTTCGAGTTCAAGGTCGTGGGCGGGCTCCTTACGAACTTTCACCTGCCGCGCTCGAGCCTCATAATGCTCGTTTCGGCCTTCGCGGGAAGGGAAAGGATACTCGGGGCTTACAGGGAGGCCGTTAGAAAGAGGTACAGGTTCTATAGCTACGGCGACGCGATGCTGATTATCTGAGAGTAGTTTTCGAAGTAACAGAATAAGCGAATGGATTTACCGTTATGGCTCTAACATTCGAGGTATTGAAAAAAGATTCATCAGGTGCGAGGTTCGGCCTCCTCGCCACCCCCCGCGGAACAGTCCATACGCCGGTATTCATGCCCGTGGGTACGCAGGCCGCGGTAAAGGCCATCACACCCGAGGAGCTAAGCGGCATGGGTGTGGAGATGATACTGGCCAACACCTACCACCTCTACTTAAGGCCGGGCCATGAGGTCATTGGCCAGCTCGGCGGGC
>JAUVFY010000244.1 GCA_030594025.1 Deltaproteobacteria bacterium
CCGCTCACCGATGTGGGGATCGAAAAGTTTTTAAAGGACTGGGAGAAGGTACCCAAGTAGGTAAGCTCAGGGGATGGACCCCAAAAAACAAAAAAAACAAAAAGACCGGAACCCGGAGGCACTCACCCAAACCATACCGGGCAGGTTCTTCGGGGCCGAGGGCCCTGACAGGCCCGCACTGCTTACCCGCGACGGGGGCCTCGTAAAGACCTACACGAGGAGGGACCTCGAGGCAAGGGTAAGAGAGGCCGCCCTGGGACTCCTTGCCCTGGGGATAGGGCCCGGAGAAAGGGTCTCAATACTCCTTGAGAACGGCCCGGAATGGATAATCACAGACCTCGCGGCATCTTCAATAGGCGCAGTAACCGTGCCCGTATATACGACCCTGGGTATTGAAGAGACGGCCTTCATACTTAAAGACTCCGGTGCGGTAGCTATAGTCTGCTCCCCGGGCCACACCAAAAAGGTCCTCTCCATTAAGGCCGGCCATGGGTTGGCCGGTCATGAACCGGCCAGCCATGGCCTGGCCGGTCATGGACCGGTTTCTTTAAAACACATTATCTCAACGGGCGAGAGCGCAGAGGCCGGGGTCCTTACCATGGCAAGGCTCTCAGCGCTGGGCCGGGAGACCGGCGACGAGAGCCTGTGGCGGGACAGGATGAGTGGCATAGACGGTTCTGACCCCTTCTCGATTATTTATACCTCGGGCACCACGGGCCGTGCAAAAGGGGTAGTCTTAAGCCACAGGAACATAATCTCAAACATCGAAGCCTGCCTCAAGGTGCTCCGCATAACACCGGGAGACCTCTACCTGTCATATCTGCCCTTAAGCCACATATTCGAGAGGATGGTCCACCACCTCATGGTATCCCTGGGGGCTAAGGTCGCCTACTCGAGGGGTTTTGCATATGTGGGCGCGGACATAGGGGCATTCAAGCCGACCATAATGGTGGGAGTGCCCTTTTTCTTCAACAGGGTGAAGGACAGGATAGTCGAAGGCGCTGAAAAGTCCGGTTTTATTAAAAGATTCCTTTTCAAATGGGCCATGAAGTTGAAAAGAAACGGAACCCCCATTTTAAAAGGGCTTCTTGACGGGTTGGTCCTTAAAAAGCTCCGCCAGAGGGTCGCCCCTGGCTTAAGGTTCTTCATATCCGGGGGTGCGGCGCTTTCAAGGGATACGGCGGAGTTCTTCTGGCTTCTGGGCTTACCCGTACTCGAGGGTTACGGCCTTACCGAGACCTCCCCGGTGGTAAGCGTTAACACGTTCGAGGCCATGAAGCTCGGGACCGTTGGGAGGCCCATCCCGGGTGTCAATGTAAGGATAAGCCCCGAGGGAGAGATACTCGTAAAGGGACCGCTCGTCATGAAGGGGTACCTGAATATGCCCGAGGCCACCAGGGAGGCGATAGAAGAGGGTTGGTTCCATACAGGGGATATCGGTACAATCGACGACGAAGGCTTCCTCGCCATAACTGACAGGAAAAAGGATTTAATCATAACATCCGTGGGAAAGAACGTATCGCCGCAGAGGATAGAGACGCTTTTAAGGGCCGACGAGTATATAAAGGAGGCCCTTGTGTACGGCGACGGAAGGGCGCACCTCGTGGCCCTTATCGTCCCGGACATGGAAAGGCTTGTTGCCGGGGGGATCGAGATCGAACAGAGGAGCTGGCCTATCGAAGAGGGCGAGCCCATAAAATTTTTTGAAAAGAGGGTGCGCGATAAATTAAAACCCCTGGCAAGGTTCGAGCAGATAAAGAGGTTCGCCCTGATAGATGATTTGAGCCTCGAGGCAGGGGAGCTAACCCCCACGATGAAGGTCAAAAGGGAGGTCGTGGCCAGTAAATTTAAGGGCCTCATTGACAGGCTCTATGAGACGGGTTAGGGCCACCTAAATGGCATGGCGGCATGGCGGAACCATTTTGTCTTTTATTAAAGGAGGTATTATGAAGAGATTTTTCGTTTTAACGGCCATGGTCTTTATAACGGCGGTTCTCTCCCTCGCCGGGTGCGAGAAAAAGGCCGAGGAAGAGAAGGCAGAGGAAAAG
>JAUVFY010000196.1 GCA_030594025.1 Deltaproteobacteria bacterium
CCTCGGCGTTACCGGTTCCGGCAAGACCTTTACCGTGGCCAACGTAATAGAGGCCCTGGGAAGGCCCGCACTCGTCATCGCCCCTAACAAGACCCTTGCCGCACAGCTCTTCGCCGAGTTCAGGGACCTCTTCCCCGGGAACGCTGTGGAGTACTTCGTCTCATACTACGACTACTACCAGCCCGAGGCCTACGTGCCCACCACGGACACCTACATAGAAAAGGACGCATCGATAAACGACGAAATCGACAAGCTCCGCCACTCCGCGACCCACTCGCTCCTTACCCGCCGCGACGTCATAATCGTCGCCTCGGTATCCTGCATCTACGGCATAGGCTCTCCCGAAGACTACGGCAAGCTCCACCTCTATGCCGAAAGGGAGATGGCCACCGAGAGGGACGCCTTCCTGAGAAGGCTCGTCGAGATGCAGTACAAGAGGAACGACTACGACTTCTACAGGGGCACCTTCCGCGTAAGGGGCGACGTCGTTGAGGTCTTCCCGGCATACGAGGGCAACACGGCGCTCAGGTTCGAGTTCTTCGGGGATACCATAGACGCCATATCAGAGATAGACCCCATGAGGGGAAAGGTCTTAAGGAGGGTCCCCAGGGCGCTCATACACCCGGCGAGCCACTACGTAACAACGAGGGATAATTTAAAGAGGGCCATAGGCGACATACGCGTGGAGCTCAGGGACAGTATAAAAGAGCTTAAAAGGCAAAATAAACTCGTCGAGGCCCAGAAGCTCGAACAGAGAACGCTCTTCGACCTCGAGCTCCTGGAGGAGATGGGCTACTGCCCGGGCATCGAGAACTATTCGAGGCACCTCTCCGGAAGGCTCCCCGGAGAGCCCCCCTACACCCTTATAGACTACTTCCCCGAGGACTTTCTGCTCTTCATAGACGAGAGCCACATATCAATACCTCAACTTGGCGGCATGTACCACGGCGACCGCTCGAGGAAGCAGACCCTCGTCGAGTACGGCTTCCGCCTGCCCTCTGCCCTGGACAACCGCCCCTTCAGGTTCGACGAGTTCGAAAAGAGGGTAAAACAGGTAATCTATGTCTCAGCTACACCGGGCGACTTTGAATACGAAAGAGCCGGAGGAGTGGTCACCGAGCAGATAATCCGCCCCACGGGACTCATGGACCCTGAGGTGGAGATAAGGCCCGCCTCGACACAGGTCGACGACCTCATGGGGGAGATTAGAAAACGCCTCACCAAGAGCGAGAGGGTCCTCGTTACAACCCTTACGAAGAGGACGGCCGAGGACCTCACACAGTATTATGCGGACCTCGGCTTCAAGGTAAAGTACCTCCACTCGGACGTGGAGACCCTCGAGAGGGTGGAAATCATAAGGGACCTCCGCCTGGGCAAGTTCGATGTCCTCGTGGGGATTAACCTCCTGAGGGAGGGGCTCGACCTTCCGGAGGTCTCGCTTGTGGCGATATTCGATGCTGACAAGGAGGGGTTCCTGCGCTCCGAGCGTTCTTTGATCCAGACCTTCGGACGCGCGGCCCGGAACGTGAGCGGAAAGGTCATACTCTATGCCGACACTGTCACGCGCTCCATGAGGGCCGCCGTGGGCGAAACCACGAGGAGAAGAAAGATACAGGGCGAATACAACCGGAGGAACAAGATAACCCCGGCGACGATAAAGAACAGGATCAAAGACATAATGAGCTCGATATACGAAGCCGACTACTACACGGTCGCGACGGCCGAGGAGGAGGTAGAGCAGTACCTCGCCCCCCACGAGATCCCCGGTAGAATAAAGGAACTCAGAAAAGAGATGAAAGATGCCGCAAAGGCACTGGACTTCGAACGGGCAGCGGAACTGAGGGACAGTATAAAGGTCCTCGAGGAGAGGGAGGTCATGATGGGTTAGCCACGGCCTTTCCCATAAGTTTTAAAATCCGGTTGTAAACCGCGGTTGACAAGCGCGATTGACAACCGCTCGTACCTTGCTATTAATAGAACTATCGAACAAACCGGCCGGAAGGAGGATTATGATACGCACAGTATGTCGCATAGGCGCCGCCCAGGCTGTTCCCGTCCCGAAAGAGGTCCTCGAAAAGCTCAAGCTCAAGGTGGGCTCCAAGGTGGATATCGACCTGGATGAAAAAAACTGCAGGATAATAATCAGATCGGCGGTCCCGGAGCCCACCCGCGAGGTCATTGACAGGACGTTCGCCCTCCAGGTAGACGACTTCATAAAGCGCTACGGGCCCGCGATCAAATCCCTGGCCAGAAGATGAAGAACCTGACCACGGAACAGGTCCTCTTCTTACATTACCGTATAATAGAGGAGACCGGGGGAAACCACGGCGTGCGTGATGCGGGGCTCCTCAAGGCCGCGCTCGCAAGGCCCGATGTCAAGTTTGACAACAAGCCCGTTTACCCGAACCTGTTTTTAAAGGCCGGCGCACTCATATACCACCTCCTCAGGGACCGACCCTTTATGAACGGTGTTGAGTGCACCGCCATCGCGGCGGCCTGCGTGTATCTTCTGAGAAACGGCTACCTCGTAAAAGTCTATAACGAAGAACTCGAACGGTTTGCCGTTAAAGCGGCCACGGGTAACGTCGAGCCGGAAGATATCGCGAGGTGGCTTAAAAAGCATTCGGTAAAGGTTTTGAAGTCGCGATAATTTTTCCTTTTCCCGGGATCTTCTCAAACAAAAACCCCCTCCCTGTTGGGAGGGGGTTTTTATGGAACAATACTTTTTTTAATGCTCTGAATTTA
>JAUVFY010000002.1 GCA_030594025.1 Deltaproteobacteria bacterium
GAATATCTTCGGCATTTCCTCCTTCGTTATCCCGCACCCCGTGTCATGGAAACTGACCGAAACGAATCGCTTCATCCGCCGTTCCTTAACTGAAGCGGTGAAGTCCGGGTCGCCCTTTCGCCTTCCAGCGCGCGCCGGGCCCGAAAGAGGGCGTTCTTCCGTATCGGTTCTTACCGTAATGAGCCCGCTTCCACTCATGGCGTCCGAGGCGTTCACGAGCAAGTTTATAAAGACCTGCCTCAACTTCCCATCGTGTATGATAACAGGAGGGATGTCTTCTTTCAATACCAGTTCTGTTCTGACCCCCTCGAAGCCCCTGTCGCCTGACATCACGGAGACGGTATCCTTTACGAGGTTGTTCACGTTTACGTGCCCCGGCGGCTCCTTCGAGGGCCTCGAGATATCGAGGAACTCCCTCAGGATCTCGTTTATCCTCGAAATCTCTTTGTCTGTCCTTGTGAGTATCTCCCTTTCTTCTTCCCTGTCGTCAACACCCTTCTGGAGTATGTCCAGATAGCCCTGAACCGCACCGAGGGGGTTTCCTATTTCATGGGCCAGGCCCGCCGCAAGGCGACCCACTGCGGCCAGCGTGGACGACCTCAGGAGCTCCTCCTGTGCCTCCACGAGTTCCCTGTTTACCCTTG
Organism: Deltaproteobacteria bacterium; assembly: GCA_030594025.1. Classification (GTDB taxonomy): domain Bacteria; phylum Desulfobacterota; class GWC2-55-46; order GWC2-55-46; family JAUVFY01; genus JAUVFY01. Next base: position 645 of record JAUVFY010000002.1, read on the forward strand.
CGAGCCTCATTATCTCGTTTTCGAGCTTTTGGGCCATGGTGTTGAAGGCCCCGGCAAGGCGGCCTATCTCGTTATCAACTGTAATCTCAGCCCTTTCATCGAGCCCCCCTCCGGCGATACGCGTTGCAGTGCCCTCAAGCTTTTTTATGGGACTTATTATGGCCCATGAGAGGAAGTACACGCCGAGGTCTATTATTATAAAGGAGTCCGCGAGGGCGAAAAAAAGGAGGAAGCGTCTCATACCGGCCAGGTCCTCGTCTATATCCGAAAGGGAAACGGTGAAGTCGAAACCCGCGCCCTGGGCAGAAGAGGTGGCAGAGGAGTTCCTTCCAACGGAGACATGGAGAAACCGGGGCGGCCCCTTAAACCACCCGCCATCGATACTCCGTATCTTTATGCCGTCACCAAAAAAAAGCGTGCTGCCGGAGTCTTTTTCGGGTACCACCAACTCGCCCTCCTTTACAACGACCATTGCTTTATCGTCGCGCAGTTGAAGGGCATTTATCCCCACCTCTCGTACTATCCTCCTGGTATAGTCAGCTACCCTTCCCTTGTCGGCTCTCCATGGTGCCTCAATGGTCGAGGCCCTTAAAACCCTCGCCATGGCTTCGGCTTCCCTCACCTTGAGCCCGACGGCGTTTCTCTCCATGAGCTTCATGCTGAGGATACCCAGAAGTCCCATGGCAGCAAGGGTTATGACGATTATGCCGCCCGCAAGCTGTGCCTTTATGCCGATGGTTAACTTCATAATAAGAACTGTGTCTTAATATACCAGCCTAAAATAGCCTCGCCGGAGAAAAGGTGCACCAGGGCACCCAGGGCGAGGAAGGGGCCGAAAGGTACCGCATATTTAATGTCCTTTCCGAAAAAGAGCATAAGTATCCCGCCGACAACTGCCCCAGCGAATGAACCCGCAAAAAGAGTAAAAAGTGCTCCCTTCCACCCGAGGAAGGCACCTATCATGGCCAAAAGCTTTATATCCCCTCCGCCCATCCCCTCCCTGCCGGTCACGAGGTTATACGCCGTGGCCACGACAAGCAGTATCCCCCCTCCTGCGAGTATGCCCAGAAAAGAACCCGATAAACCGTTTACGAGTTGTGACCACCCCCAGGGAAAGGCCCTGACAGCCGAGGCCGCCAGACCGACCCCTATACCCGGGAGGCTTATGACGTCAGGGATTATACGGAGCCTTAAATCTATGAATGTTATTACAATTAAAGCGGCCGTAAAGACGAAGTACACTGCGAGTCCCGGCGAGAGCCCGAACCTAACGTATAAAAGGACCGTTAAGACCGCCGTGAGTGTCTCCACCAGGGGGTACTCGGCCGATATTGTGGCCCTGCAGTGCCTGCACCTTCCCCCGAGGACTATATAGCTTATAATCGGAATGTTATCGTAAAAGCGTATGGGGCTTGAGCAGCTGGGACATTGAGAGCCGGGAGATACGATTGACCGGGCTTCGGGGATCCTGCGTATGCATACGTTCAGAAAGCTGCCTGCCGCAGCCCCGAAGGCAAAAAAGAATGTATATATGATGGTCTCGGGCAACCCGTCTCCTGGCTATAAGTAAATGGATCGGAAGAACTTCCGCCCCCGACCTTACACGGAAAAGAACAGGGCCCTGTGCTACAGGGTTTCCGGCAGATTGTCCTTTCTTTTCCGCTCGGTGAGCTCGAGTATATCGGAGGCGAGCTTTATCGCCTCCCTCGCATCCCTTACGGTTATAACCTCTGCGGGTATCCCGCCCGGGATGCTGTCAGGGAAGCGCGAGGTCTTGTAATAGAGATCAAGCCTTCCGGATCTCTCGACGAATTCCTTGAACCCTTCCTCATAGGTTATGGCCCTGTCCAGAAGGTCAACTACAGACCTCGTCTCCCTCGCATCCTCTTTCATGAGAAAGAGAAAAGCCCTCAGCGACTTCGCTGCGGACTGCTGTGCCCAGAAACCGGCCGGTGCATGGAAACCCCCGTCGAGGTTCCACTCCGCGACCTTGAGGTCGTATTCAGCCTGCCTGAGCCACCTCTCGGACTCCTTCAAGTGCACTTCCATAAAAGGGCTCCTTCGTATAAGGTCTTTAAGTCCTGTAAGAAGAATTTATACTCACATAGTCGCGGGAAAGGTCCGTCGTCCATAACCTATAGCTCGATTTGCCGGTCTTAAGGTCTACGGTAACGTTTACCCTGCGTGATTTCATGGCCCTGGCGGCGCTTTTTTGTTTTCCCGTATCGAGCCCTCCCCTTACCACCGGAACTTTGTTGAAATGGATATTGACCCTTTCGGGGCTCATCTTGATTCCCGAGCTTCCGAGGGCGGCCATTATCCTACCCCAGTTCGGATCCCCTCCGAAAAAGGCGGTCTTTACAAGGAGCGAGCCGGAAAGGGCCCTTGCCGCACGCCTCGCGTCTTTATACGTTGCTGCCCCCTTTATGTGAAACTCGATGAACCTTGTCGCGCCCTCGCCGTCCATTACTATCATGTGGGCCAGAGATAGGCAAAGTTCGGTCAGGAGACGGGAAAAGGCGGAAAAACCCCCGGACCTGGGCCCTATGGGTTTACCACCGGCCCTTGCGTTGGCGAATATGAGGACCATGTCGTTCGTGGAAGTTTCGTTGTCTACACTTATGTTGTTAAAGGATTGTTCCACGGCCCCCTTGAGAGCCTTTTTGAGTGCCGGGGCCGTGATGTTCGCGTCCGTTGCAAAGAAGGCGAGCATCGTTGCCATATCTGGACATATCATCCCTGCCCCCTTTGCTATGCCCACCACTGTGACCGTCCTTGACTGTATCCTTGCCCTTTTCCATACGGTTTTGGGGTAGCTGTCGGTCGTCATAATTGCCTCGGCCGCAGTATGCCAGCCCGTGGGGCTCAGTGCCTTAACGAGCCTGGTAACCCCCTTTGTGATCTTTTCCACCGGAAGCGGCACACCTATCACCCCGGTTGAGGAAACAAGCATTTGACCCCTCTTGGAGCCGGTTGAATCCTCGGTAATACTTACCATCCTCCGGGCGTCTGCGAGCCCCTTTTTGCCGGTGCAGGCATTGGCGTTACCGCTGTTAATTATAACGCCCCTGGAGATCCCCCGGGGGATCCTTTTCTGGTCAAATAAAACGGGTGCGGCCTTGACCCTGTTCTTTGTCAGGACCCCGGCAACGCATGCCGGTACATCACTCAAAATCAGCGCAAGGTCCTTCTGGCGGCCCCTTTTTATGCCGCAGGCGATACCCGAGGCCCTGAAGCCTTGAACCGAGATGGGCGGTTTTTTTGATTTATTTACCTTTTTTGCCTTTTTTTTCTTAGAGGCGGGATGAACTTTTTTTAAAGGCATAATCAATACCTATCTACCGCAGCATTTTTTGTACTTCTTGCCGCTTCCGCAGGGGCAGGGCTCGTTCCTGCCGACCTTCTTTGTCGCCCTCTTTACAGTTTTAGCCCTGGCAGCACCACCCTGGGTTTCACCGCGACTCAAAACGAAGTCCTGCTTTCGCTCCTGCGGCTCAAGTACGGCTACCTTGTCTTTTTCTATCTGTACGTTATAGAGCCTCGCCACAACGTCGGCTTTGAGCCTGAAGATCATGTCGGCAAAGAGATCGAACCCCTCTTTCTTGTACTCGCTGAGGGGGTTCTTCTGGGCGTAACCGCGGAGCCCGATTCCTCCCTTCAGGTGGTCCATGCTCAAAAGATGGTCCTTCCAGAGGTTGTCCAGGGTAAGGAGCATGAACATCTTTTCGAAATGGGCGAAGACCTCGTCGCCGACACCTTCGACCTTCTCCCTGTAAAAACTCCACGCCTTATCCGCCGTGAGCCCTACGAGGGCCTCCCTGTCCTTTACCCCTTCGAGGCCTTCCTTCTCAACGGTTATGGCGAACTGCCTGGAAAATGCCTTGTTCAAGGACTTCATATCCCATTCGTCCGGGTGTGTCTTCTCCTCGATATGGGTGTAGACAATGTCCTCGGCGACCTCGGAGGCGAAGTCTTTGACCATCTCCCTCAGGCCCTCCTGGGCGAGTATCTGGCGGCGGTAGCTGTATACGACCTGCCTCTGCTGGTTCATAACGTCGTCGTATTCGAGGAGGTGTTTCCTTATGTCGAAGTTATGGCCCTCGACCTTGGCCTGGGCGTTCTCGATGGCCCTGGAAACCAACTTGTGCTCTATGGGTATGTCCTCTTCCATGCCGAGCCTGTCCATTATGGAGGCGATGCGGTCGCTTCCGAATATCCTCATAAGGTCGTCCTCGAGGGCGATGTAGAACCTTGAGGAGCCGGGGTCGCCCTGCCTGCCGGAGCGGCCCCTGAGCTGGTTGTCAATCCTCCGGGACTCGTGCCTTTCGGTACCTATTATGTGGACCCCGCCCAATTCAATGACCTTTTTCTTCTCCTCCTCGCAAAGACCCCTCGCGGCCTCGAGGGCATGGCGGTAAAGCTCGGTGGCATCGTCTTTTCCAGCCTTGGTCGCGGCCATGAACTCCGGGTTCCCGCCGAGGATTATGTCGGTTCCCCTGCCGGCCATGTTCGTAGAAAGGGTAATCGCCTTAAGGCGCCCCGCCTGGGCCACTATCTCGGCCTCCTTCTCGTGGTGCTTCGCGTTGAGAACATGGTGGGGCACGCCCTGCCTTGTAAGGAGCTTGGAAAGCTTCTCCGAGTTCTCTATGGTGATCGTACCCACGAGTACCGGCTTTCCCTTCTCGTACCACTCCTTGATCTCGTTTACCACGGCCCTGAACTTCTCCCTTTCTGTCTTGTAAACGGAGTCGGGATAGTCCGTTCTTACCATGGGCATGTTAGTGGGGATGACCATCACGTCGAGGTTGTATATGGAGTGGAACTCGGACGCCTCGGTCTCTGCGGTACCGGTCATGCCGGCGAGTTTCTCGTACATCCTGAAGTAATTCTGGAAGGTAATCGTGGCAAGGGTCTGGTTCTCTCTTTCGACCCTGACCTTCTCCTTGGCCTCGACCGCCTGGTGTAGCCCCTCGCTCCAGCGTCTTCCGGGCATGAGCCTTCCGGTGAACTCGTCCACTATTACGACCTGGCCGTCCTTGATGACGTAATCGATGTCCCTTTTTTTAAGTACATGGGCATGCAGTGCCTGGTTTACGTGGTGGAGGGTTTCTATGTGCGCCGGGTCGTAGAGGTTGTCGATCTTTAAAAGCTCCTCGACCTTTGAGACCCCTTCCTCGGTCAGAAGCACCTGCCTGGCCTTCTCGTCGACCGCATAGTGGGTCTCCTTTTTGAGCCTGGGTATTATGACGTTTATGGCATGGTACTTTTCAGTCAAGTCCTCGGCCGGCCCTGAGATGATGAGCGGGGTTCTGGCCTCGTCGATAAGTATCGAGTCCACCTCGTCCACTATGGCGTAATGGAGCTCCCTCTGGACGTACTCCTCGAGCGTGAACTTCATGTTGTCCCTTAAGTAGTCGAACCCGAACTCGTTATTTGTGCCGTAGGTTATGTCTGCCCCGTAGGCCTCCTTGCGGCTTACCTGCCTCAAGTGGAAAAGGCTCTCGTCTGTGCCCACGTAGCCGGGGTCATAGAGGAAACTCGCATCGTGCTGTATAACACCGACGGAAAGGCCCAGGGTATGGTATATGGGCCCCATCCACGTTGCGTCCCTCTTTGCCAGGTAGTCGTTTACCGTTACAAGTTGGGCGCCCTTTCCGGTAAGGGCGTTAAGGTAAAGAGGGAGTGTCGCCACAAGGGTCTTACCCTCACCTGTTTTCATCTCGGAGATCTTGCCCTCGTGGAGCACCACCCCTCCCAGAAGCTGCACGTCGAAATGCCGCATGTTGAGCTTGCGCCTTGATACCTCCCTTACTGCGGCAAAGGCCTCTGGAAGGATGCTATCGAGTTTTTCGCCGTCGTTGAGCCTCTGCTTGAACTTCGCGGTAAGCTCCCTGAAGGCCTCGTCGGTGAGCTTTTCCATCTCGGGCTCAAAGGAGTTTGTCTTGTCCACGATGGGACTTAACTTTTTGAGCTCGCGCTCGTTCTTTGTCCCGAATATCTTTCTAAGAATGACGTTTATCATGGTTTTCTCTTTATAATTACGGATTTAAAGCGGGCCTTCGGGGGTCAAAAATGGCCCCCTCAACCCATGATTCAATTTTATATAATAACATAATTTACAAGAAAATTTCTATATTTGCGGGCCTCCGTGGCCACCCCCATGTAACGGAAAGGTGGAAAAATCCCGCTTCCGCCATTTGTGCTTCCCACCGGCGCCGGGGGGACTGTAAAAAAAACCCCATCGGTACTTCCGACGGGGTTTTATTTTAACGAAGGTTACGTACGGTGCCTTTCTCGCCTATATGCCATCCCTCTCAGTTCAGAACGTATCTTGAGGGGTTCACTTGAACGCCGTTTACTATCACTTCATAGTGGAGGTGGGGGCCCGTCGACCTTCCGGTGTTGCCCATGGAGGCTATTTCTTGACCCCTCTTTATCTTCTGTCCCACCTTTACATAGGACTTAGATAGGTGACCGTATCTGGTCTTTATGCCGTACCCGTGGCTTATCTCTACCATCTTTCCCAGCGAGGCAAAACGCTTTATCTTGGTCACTATGCCGTCGGCCGGGGCCACGATATCGGTTCCGATCCTGTTGGATATATCCATGCCCTTATGGTTCTGGCGGCGCCCGGTAAAGGGGTCTTTCCTTTTGCCGAAGGTGGACGTTATCCATCCCCTCGTGGGAAGTATTGACGGTGTCGAGGCCAGAAGCGACGACTGCTTCAGGAGGAACTCCTGGAGTTCGGTAAAGCTCTGCTCCTGCAGAAGCGACTCGCCTTCAAGTAGCGCCAGGTCCGAACCCATCTGGTTTATGAGGGCCTTCCTTCTGGCGCCGAGGGTCGGGAAGGTATCATCTTCGGGCGAAGCGCCTCCCATACCCATTACCTCTTTGGACTCGCCAGCGGGCTCTTCGAGGTTGGCTATTATCCTGAGCTTCTTGTCGAAGAGTTTTAATTTGGCCATCCGTGCCTCAAGGCCGGTTATCTTCGAGGAAAGGCCCTGCAGCTCGATCTTCTGTGTGGTGTTCTCCTTTTTGAGCCTGGCGAGCTCCTTAGAGGCAAGCCTCATGTGGCCGTAGTCGTAAACTATAAACAGAAGTCCGAGAACGAGGATAATGGACAAGCTACGGGCGGCTTTAACGAGCCTTACGGGCAACTTTATCTTCTTTGTCTTGCCGCTAGAATCGTCCGATAAAACTAGGATGGTCAAATAGCTTTTGCTCAAGGCATACTCCTTGGAAAAAGTTTTTAATCTCTGGTATGGTGTTTAGATATCGGCAAAAAAAGGGAGGTCCTTAAACCACAGGGCTCATCTTAATCAAAACCCTTAATTCCCCCCTTCAGTCGCTCATTTCCATTAGCATAAAAAAAATTCTATGTCAAGGTTTTATAGGCCCGGCTTCGAAAATAAAAGTCCCCTCTTTCACCTTCCCTTCATGGTGGTTTGTATGGGTTGACTTGAAAAGGGGAAAAATGTTATTTTTTATAATATATTCTATAACCAGCGGTTAGAACTTTAAAACCTCGGAGGCAGGCACAATGGTTAGTCAAGCAAGGCTCGTGGATATGGTATTGAGCGCTGGCCCTATGGTCAAGCTCGTCCTCATTATCCTCCTTTTGTTCTCGGTATTTTCCTGGGCGATAATAATCTACAAGGTAAGGCTTTTAAGGAGGGTGGAAAAGGAGACATCGGCATTTTATGATCTGTTCTGGAAGATAAGGGAGTTCTCCCAGATATCTTCCACGTGCAAGAATTACCGTTTCACCCCCCTGGCGAAACTCTTTACCGCGGTCTACAATGAACTTGCCTATGCGATGAAGGGTTCGGAGGCCATGAAGGTGGCCGTCCACTGGCAGGCCGAAGAGATGGACCGGATTAAAAGGATCATGCAGAGGACGGCCACAACGGAAAGGACGGGCATGGAAAAGTCAGTGACCTTTCTTGCCACAACCGGTAACACCGCCCCATTCATAGGGCTCTTCGGCACGGTATGGGGGATAATGAACACCTTCAGGAGTATCGGGCTTACGGGGACGGCGAGCCTTGCGGTCGTGGCCCCCGGGATATCAGAGGCCCTCGTAGCCACGGCGATGGGGCTCTTTGCCGCCATACCGGCCGTGGTGGCATACAACCACATACTTACCAGGATAGACCGCGTGGCCAAGGAAACAGAGAACTTCTCTACCGACATGCTCAATGTCATCGAAAAGCAGCTTAAAAAGGCCGCACAGTCGAGGAGGGCCGGGGAGGAGATAAAAGATGGCTGACAGGAGGATACTCTCACAGATAAACGTAGTGCCCCTTGTGGACATCGTGCTGGTCCTTCTAATAATCTTCATGATAACGGCCCCCATGCTGGAAGAGGGTATAGACGTAAACCTGCCCAAGGTAGAGGCCTCGGGCCTGCCCACACCCCAGGAGCCCGTCGTCATAACCATAAACGAAAAGGGGGACATCTACATAAACTCCAAGAAACTGAAGCCCGCCGAGCTCGGGAAAAAACTTGAGGCCATATTCAAAAGAAGGAAGGACGATATGGTCCTTTTGAAGGCGGACGCAAAGATACCTTACGGCGTAGTTGTGGCCACCCTGGCGGAGATAAGGAAGGCGGGGATCGTAAAGATTGGAATGGTCACGGAACCTTTGCTGGGAAAAAGATAGGTCTTGAGACAAAAAGGTTAAAGCGGAACCGAAAAGATGGCGTACATTTATGAGAAGATAGGGAGAAAAAAGAGGTGCAGGGCATATTGAACCAGCCCCAGCCGGGCTTCTTTAAGGTAGTTCTCATCTCCTTTCTTCTCCATGCGATAGCACTCTCTGCGGGGTTCTTGCTCGTAGAGGGAGAAAAAGAGAGGATATTTTACACACCTGTTTTTACGGTGGAACTCATAGCCCCCCCTCCGCCAAAAGCGAAGCCAAAAAAAGTAAAAAAGGCCCCGGCAAAGGCGCCTGCAAAAAAGGTCAAAAAGAAGAAGGTAGAAAAAAAGGCGCCCAAGGTGGCCAAGAAGCCCGCCAAGCCCAAAAAGAAGCCCCCTGAAAAGAAACCGAAGACCACGCTCGAGGAGAGGTTATTAGTAGGCAAGGCCATAACCAGGATAGAGAAAAAGACTGAGGAAGAAGAGGAGCGCGAGCTTATCTCCTCGCGCATCGAGGAGATAAAAAGAAAGGCCGAGGCCGAAAAAAAGGAACTGGAGACACTGAAAAAGGACCTTGCCGAGGAGGAAAGGATAAAAAAGAGGCTCGAGGCGCTCAAAAAGGAGCTAGCCAAGGCCCAAACCGAAACGAAAACGGTCGAGGTGGAAACACCGGCTACAACGCCCGCGGTCAAGGCCCCCAGGAGGATAACGAGGGAACTTTTCGAGCTCGAGTTCAAGGCCTATTACAACAAGGTGGGCGCAGAGATACAGTCGAAATGGGTATACACCGGAGCCGCCCGGAGGCTCGAGGCATGGCTGTATCTAAAGATAACCCGGTCGGGAGAGCTGAAGGCACTGGGAGTTGAAAGGCCTTCGGGCAACTCGCTTTTCGACGAGTCGGCCCTCAGGGCCGTCAAAAAGGCCGCTCCTTTTCCGCCGCTGCCCGAGGGGCTCGAAGGTGACTTCCTCGATATCGGTGTAAGGTTCTGTCCCGGAGGGTGCAGACAGCTGTTATGAAGAAGACCATACCCGTAGTTCTCATATTCGCCATGTTTTCCACCGTCTACCCCTCGGACGCAAAGGTATACATAGATATAGACGCACCGGCGGGTAAAAGGCTCCCCATAGCTATCCAGGAGTTCGTCGACCTTGGCACACTGCCGACTGATAAGGGCAATTTAGGTCCCGCGAGAGATGAACTAATGGACGCCCTCATCGGGGACCTCGACTTTTCAGGCCTCTTCGATGTAATCGAAAAGGACGCATACATTGAAGAACCCGAAGAGGGCGGGTTCTCGCTTAAGACCATTAAATTCAGGCTATGGCGGGTAATAGGGGCGGAGGTACTTATAAAAGGCGGACTTAAAATAGAAAAAGGGAAACTCACGGTGGAGGTGCACATCTTCGATACGGTAAGAGAAGAGCGGCTTCTTGCAAAGAGGTACGTGGGCAAGGTAAAAAACCCCAGGCTCATCGCCCACAGGTTCGCAGACGACTTGATGGAAAAACTTACGGGGAAAAAGGGGGTCTTCTCAACGAAGCTCCTTTTCGTCTCCAACGTTACTGGCACGAAAGAGATTTACATGAGCGACTACGACGGAATGAACCACACGAGGATAACCTACAACGGGTCAATTAACCTTTCACCAAAGTGGTCCCCGGACGGGAAAAATATCCTATACACCTCTTACAAGGGGGGCGGGCCGGCCCTTTACATGCAGGAACTGAGGACAAGGAGGATCCGCAAGGTATCGGGCAAGCCCGGGATAAACATAGGAGGCAGGTGGTCTCCCGACGGGAAAAAGGTGGCGCTAACCCTAAGCGTGGACAGAAGCCCGGAGCTTTACATGCTGGATCTCGCCACACTTAAGTATACAAGGGTTACAAAAAACTACGGCATCGATGTCTCCCCCACATGGTCTCCCGACGGGAAAAAGCTCATATATGTCTCAGATATAGCTGGAAATCCACATATCTATATGATAAATTCTGACGGCGGCAAACCAAGGAGACTTACGTTCAAGGGTAAGTACCACTCCTCGCCCGCATGGTCGCCTGACGGCACCAAGATAGCTTTTGCAAGGCTCCAGAACGGAACCTTCAACATATGGGTCATGAACCCCGACGGTACCGACAAGGTCCAGCTAACCTTCGAGGGTAACAACAAGTCCCCGTCATGGTCGCCCGACGGCAGATATATCGCGTTCAGTTCGTCGGGACGGGAAGGGAGCGGGCAAAGTTCGCTATATCTTATGAGGACCGACGGAGGGGGGCTCAGGAAGATAACCAGGGGAAAAAGCGGCGAGTGGTCGCCGGACTGGTCACCTTACTTGAGATAAAATGTAATTCGACCGTCTCATCCAGGGTTCCCGTTGGAAGGTTTATGGAAGGAGAAGGTTAAGATGAGAAAATTTCTACGTAATTCAGCTACTGTTTCAGTGGTCCTGTTCGTGGCAGTGGTGCTGGCCGGGTGCCCGGGATTACCGATCGTTACGGCAGAGCAGGCGGCCAGGGAAAAAAAAGCCGCTGACCAGGGAAAAAAGGTTGCCTACCTCCTGAAAGAAAACTCGGCCATAAAAAAGGAGATGGGAAAGTTAAGGGCTGATATCAACGCGGACTTTGCCCAGATACGCGAGGAGATTTCATTTATCAGCGGAAGCCTTGAAGAAAAGGGGTTCGAAACGGAGAACGTGAATCAGGCCCTGGAATCGCTCGAAGACAACCTGGATCTTATCCAGCAGAGGTTGGCTGACCTTGAAAGGGGTGAGGTCAGCGCGGGGGAAAAGACACAGTCCCTCGGCGGGACGCTTACGTCCATAAACGCCCTTCTGGACAGCCTCAGGGACTCTGTTGAGTCCCTGGACGCCGAGGTAGTTGAGCTCAGGCAGTCGCAGAGGTCCGTTGAAGGGGCGATGGATGTGCTTACCGACGAGTTCAGGCGGTCACAGGCCACAATCAACGAACGTCTTTCCAGGCTCGAGAGCGGACCACCCCCCGAAGAAAAGCCAGAAGAGGCGATCATCAACCCCGCGGATCTTTATATGAAAGGTTATCATGATACCATGGATAAGAACTTCACCAGCGCAATGGAGACCTTCAGAGAATTTCTCGCCCTGTTCCCGGACCACGAACTCGCGGACAACGCCCAGTACTGGGTGGGAGAGATTTACTATGCCAGGGGCGACTGGGAGAGGGCCATACTTGAATTCGACAAGGTCGTAAAAGAATACCCTGCCGGTGAGAAGGTGCCGGACTCACTTTTAAAGCAGGGCTATTCCTTCGGGAAACTGGGCGATAAGAAGACGGCCGAGATACTTTTCAAGCGTATTGTGGAAGAGTTCCCCCAGACAGAGACCGCCAAGAAGGCTCAGGAGCGGCTCGAAGAGTAAACTAATTTACCCCTTCCATAAAATACACGTGAGTTTATAAAACACCTTTCCCGCTTCTTCGACACGCCAAAGATTTTATAGAAAGATTTTTTCCGATATGAACCCTAGGGTTTCGATACTTAGATGCAAGGGTTATGGTAACGGGGAGGTCTACGACTGCGTAAAGGCCTTAACGGACCTTCTCGGGGGTATCGGGGAGTTTGTAAAACGCGGTGAGCGAATACTAGTTAAACCCAACCTCCTTATCGGTAAACGCCCCGAGGCCGCTGTAACTACCCACCCTTCTGTGGTAAAGGCCGTTATAAGGCTTGTACGCGAGGCGGGCGCGACCCCGATCGTGGGCGACAGCCCGGGGGTGGGAAGCGCCTCGAGGGTCGCAGAAAAGTGTGGGATAATGGATGTCTGCAAGGACTCCGGCACAGAGTTTGTGGAACTAAAAACGCCGGTCCTTGTGGAAAACCCCGGGGGCCATACCTTCAAGAGGCTCGAGGTGGCCAGGGAGGCCCTGGCCTTTGACGGTATAATAAACTTGCCCAAGCTTAAGACCCACACGCAGATGTTCCTAACCATGGGCGTGAAGAACATCTTCGGCTGTGTCCCCGGGAAGTTAAAGGCCCAGTTGCACCTTACAGCCGGCGTGGATACCGACTGCTTTGCCGGGATGCTTCTGGACCTTTACCTTTTTTTAAGACCCAGGCTCACCGTTACTGACGCCGTCGTTGCAATGGAGGGTAACGGCCCTGGAAGCGGGGATCCCAGGCGACTGGGGCTCGTTTTTGCATCCAGGGACGCAGTGGCCATGGATCTGATCATAACAGAGGTCCTCGGGGCCAGACGAGAGCACTCGCCCGTACTTAAACGGGCAAGTGAGATGGGCCTTGAGGGTGCGGAGAAGGAAGGTGTCGTGGTGGTGGGAGAGGAAATCCGGGGTGTACGGGTAAGCGGTTTTCGCTTCCCGCCCCTTGTGAGCACAAACTTTACGGCTAATCTGCCTTACTTTATCGACAGGAGGATCCGGAGGGCCTTTACCTCGAGGCCCCACATTACGGACCTAAGATGCAACTGTTGTGAGTCCTGCGTGGATATATGTCCGGCCGGGGTAATGGAGAAGAACGAGAAGATAAACATAGATTACGATAGATGCATCAGGTGCTTCTGCTGCCAGGAGATCTGCCCCGAGGGGGCTATCTCAGTAAAGCAGGGGTGGTTAAAAAGCGTGCTCGATTTCTATAGCTTCAGGCATCGCAGTTAACGAAACGGCGTGTCGAGTGCCTGCGCGAAGCTAACAGCGGAGTAAAGGTTGACAAAAAAGAAGATAATACTTTTAACACTTATAGTCCTTCTAACGGCTGCGGTTGTTTTCCTGACCCTGGTCCCCATAGACCTGACCGAGAGGAAACCGTTCATAAAGTCGAAGATAGAAGAGTTCATCAACGGCACCATAGACATGGGCAGTATAAGCCTCTATGTGCTGCCCTACCCGCGCATAAGGATCGAAAACTTCACGCTCACAGACGCAAAGGAGACGTTAATACGCTCCGAAAAACTCAAGCTCGGGGTTTCCTTCCTTCCTCTTTTCAAAAAACACCTCGCAATAAGAAGCCTCACGGCAGAAGGCGGTCAAATACTTTTAAGGATGTTCGCTGACGGCAGGATTAGCCTGCAGGACATCATAAAGAAACGGATCTTCACCGTATCGCTTAAATCCCTTGGCATAGAGGACGTAAGGATAAGGTTCATAGACGAGGGTACCCCGGAGCCCGCTGTAGTTGAGATGGCCGGGATAAACGCAAATATATATCCGACCGTTTCGGGCTTCACTTACAGGGCCGAAGGAAAAGTGGCGTCCGGCGGGGACCTGGCCTTTTCCGGTGAAGGGCGCTGGGAGACTGAAGGTCAATGGACCCTATCCGGGACCATTTCTATAAAGGAACTCGACATCGATCCCCTGGAGCCCTATATAAAAGAGTTCGTAAGTAGAGATTCCATGCGGCTTAAAGACGTAAGCGGTCTTATGACCTTGGACTCCGACTACTCGTTCAGCCTTGGAGGAGAGGTCAAGGGAAAAGGCCTTGTAAAGGGCTCCGTGGAGTTAACCGATGCGGCACTGGATATGCCCGGGCTCTTCGAAAGGGGCATACGTTTCGGCAGGGGTTCGGCCGAGCTTGACCTCACATGGGAACCGGACGAGTACGTGGTTGCTCTTGATAACTTAAGGCTCACCGTATTTGCCCCGCCCTCGGACGAGGAGTTCATCACCACGGGGTCTTTTAAACTGGGCTCTTTCGGGCCTTCCTTTAACCTCGACCTTGCTACCATGCCTTTCGAGCTCCGCACCCTTTTTGGGCTCCTGCCACGCAAGATTCTACCGGATAATATAACCGCTGTGCTCTCCAATGTCGAATCCCCCGGCGGCAGGCTCGCCATAAGAGGGTTTACCTTCTCGGGGACCCCGGGCGTTATGAAGTGGTCGGATTACCTGAAGGCCCTTTCGGTGTGGGTAGAGTTTGAACGGGTGACCTTCAAACACCCGGCCCTTGTAAATACCCCCTACGGGATTACGGGAAGCATGCGTTTGAAGGACGGGAACCTTTCCCTGGAAAATATGAAAGGGAACTACGGCTCCCTCGTCATCGAGGGCCTCGATGCAAGGATAAGTGACTTGACCGTGCGACCCTCCTACGCCCTTAACCTCGAGGTGAGCGGAAAGGCCGCCCAGATGGCCGGTGAGTTGAGGAGGTACGAATTTTTATCCGTGCCGGCCGACCTTGAAGTCAAGGGTGATGCCTCCGCAAGGCTCAATGTGGAGGGTATCTTTGATATGCGGGGATCCCTCATCTACTCCGGGGACGTGGACATTGACGGTGTGGCCCTGTCTAAAGGAGGGCTTCCGCTGCCTTTGGAAAATCTTTCGGGCGAGGCAGCTTTTGATATGGAAAAGGTAAACATCGCATGGTTAAGGGGAAGGGCGGGAGGCTCGGAGTTCTCCTTGAGCGGGAAGGTAATAGACTACCGGTCCGCACAGCCCTTTATAGACTTCAAAACAAACGTTGAGCTCTTAAGCGGCACCTTGCCCCTTCTCGTTAAAGGGCTTGAGAAAACCGCCCCGGATTTTACAGGCCCCGTCTACATTAAAGGGCGCATACAGGGAGAGCCCCCCTCCATCCGCATAAACTCCTTCATAGACATTACACATACGGACATGACATTCGGCAGATTAATAAAAAAGAAAAAGGGTTACCCCCTGACATTGAAATCCACTATAAAGTTGGATGAAAAAAATGTCGTCATAGAAGAGGGGGTCCTGAGCATGAGGAGCTCTACAGTCAGCTTTGCGGGAAACATCTTCAGGGACAGGCCGGGCTACGAGCTTGTATACAATTCTGAGAAAGTGCTTATTTCAGACCTTGCCGGGGTGTCCCCTTATATAATCGAAAAGACCGGATTAAAAGGGACCCTTGAGTTCGCCATCAAGGGCAAGCGGGAGCCCGAGTTCAAGGTCCCCCGGTACGAAGGCAAAATGGCCCTCAAGGACTGGCGGGTAGACACCCCCTTGCTTAAAAACCCGGTTACCGGCACTGAGGTTACCTCAAGGTTCTCCGGGAACAGTGCCAGCATTATAATCGGGGACGTGAATACCGGGGAGTCGAGCTTCTCGGGAAAGGTGGAAATAAAGGACATCTCCAGGGGGATAGTCGAGTTCGATCTCCTCTCCGAGAACATTAACGCGGCCGACCTGCTGCCCTCGACCCGGGAGACAGCTTTAGAGCCTTTTATAACGGGCCGGGGCAAAATCACCGTCAGTAAGGGGACCGCCTGGGGGTTCGCCTTCCAGAACTTCACGACCGAGATAGAAATCACCAGGGACAAGGTGAGCTTCCCTGTAAATTTCACGACCCACGAGGGACAGGTCTCCGGAGAAGTTGTGTACTTCAGGGACCCGAAAGACCCCCTGTACTTCAGTACCTCCCTTAAACTCCAAAAGATCTCCCTCGAATCCCTCATTGAAAAACTTGGGGCTAAAAGGCCGATACTCAGCGGACGGGTCGATGCCGTAGCGAAGCTTGAAGGGAAAAGGGGGGCCACACTTGCAGAGGGCCTTAACGGCAAGGTCCAACTTGTAGCCAGGGACGGCAGACTTTGGGAGTTCGTAGTGCTTAGAAAGATATTCTCCATCGTAAACATAATCGCCATTCAGGAACTCTTTGAAAAAGAGGGCCTTCCCTACAGTATCATCACCGGGTCCTTCAACATCACCGACGGGATAATAAGGACCGAGGACATGGCTCTTGACAGCAAAACACTTCGCATGTCGGCCGTGGGCAAGATAAACATACCGAAGAGCGCCATAAAGGCGACACTGGCCCTCCACCCCTTTGTCACCCTGGACAAGATTATCTCCAAGATACCGTTAGCGGGGTGGATATTCATCGGCGAGGAAGGCACCATAAACATGTACTACCGGATAAAGGGGCCCTTAAAGGACCCCGAGGTGAACCCTCAGCCGATAAAGACCATAGAAAAGGGCATCCTCGGGATACTTAAGAGGATAATCGAAACACCCATAAAGGCCCTGGAGCCGATAAAGACCGAACCCGCTGAGGAGGAAGAGAAAAAGCCCGATGAAGAATGATGCAAAGGGATTCTGGAACAGGCTCAAGGCCCTCTGGTACAAAAAGGCGCTTAAGTACTCTCAGCTGCCCGAGACTTTTCTCTCCTTTATGCTCCCTCTTAGCGCTGACGCCAAGAGCTTCCTCGACGTGGGCGCCGGCTGCGGCACCCTGAGTTTACCCCTTGCGAGGGCGGGGAAAAAGGTCACTGCCCTTGATCCCTCTCCTGCCATGATCGAGATACTTAACGAAGATATAAAAAAGGAGGGGCTCAAGAACATAAAGACCATACTCGCTGCATGGGGCGAGGTCGAGGTAAAACCCCACGACGTTATAATCTGCGCAAACGTGCCCGAGCTTCTGAAAGGCTCCGTAGAGTTTTTAAAGGACGCCGACGAGCTTGCAAACAAGGCCGTTTTCTTCGTTGAGAACGCGGACCCCAGGGCGGATAAGTTCTACTACAAGGAGCTCTTCCCCCTTATCTTCAAAAAGCCCTTCGGCGAGAAGACCGATTACCTCAAAACATACGTTGACCTGCATCGGCTCGGCATATTCGCCAACGTCAACATCATAGAATACGACTTCGACCAGCCCTTCGACGACATGGACGAGGCAGTGGAGTTCTGGAAGGAGTACATGGGGATAGTTACCGAGGAGCACGACGGGAAGCTCAGGGGGTATCTCTCAGAGAAGCTTGAAAGGACCCGTTCAGGCCTCGTCGCAAAGTTCCACAAAAAATCGGCCATAATATGGTGGATGAAAAAAGGGGCGAGAAGGAAGACAAAAAAGGCAAGGGCTTAGCCCATAACCCCCGTGTTTAAAAACTGTGGCTGCTCTTCATTAAAAGGCTCACTCCCAGGTATGTAAAGACCACAACAAAGAAGCCCAGGACCGTGGCCACCGCGAGTCCCCTTCCCCTCCATTCCCTCACATAGTATGCGTGCATCGCTCCCGCATAAAAGAACCACACGATAAACGACCATATCACCTTAGGCTCCCACAGCCAGTAGGTGCCCCATGCGAGCCATGCCCACACGGCCCCGGCGAACATAGAGGCCGAGAAGAAAAAGAACCCCCAGAGTATGCTCCGGGCGGCTATGTCCTGGTATTTTTTCAAAAGCCCGGGCTCCGGGTCCTTACTCGGCTCGTGGATCAAAAAAAGTACGGCACCCGAAAAGGCGAGCGTAAAGAGAGAATAAGCGACAAAGGAGCTTATTACGTGTATCTCGAACCAGTAAGTTCGTAAAACAAGGGGAAGCGTTTTGCCCGCAGTTGTATTCAAAAGCGCGAATACGAGGGCCAGGACGGCCAGCGCGACGGTCACCACCTCGGTCTCCCTCTCTGCGTACCTCAAAACAACCACTACGCTTAAAAGGACCGTGCACCAGCTGTAAAAGACGAGTGTTTCAAAAAGGTCCGCCATGGGGGCATGCCCGGTCAGGTATGTGCGAAGGCAAAGGACCAGCGTATGCAGAATAAGCCCGGTGATTAGAAGGTACTTTGAGAAGAGTTCAAGGACCCGCCGCTGGGAAGGGCCCCGCCAGCGAGTTAAGTGGTGGAAAAGAACTGTAACGAGGCTCGAAAGATACAGTATCAGCGAAACATAGAGCAGGGATTTCATTTATTTCATTAACCAGCCGATTCTTTGGGGTTAGGGTACTGAAAAAATCTCCGGGATATAAAGGCGATTCCCCGTTACACACCTCTTTTCCCTTTAGCCCATATATACGAGTGTATCTGCACCTGGAGCCTTACCCTGAGGCAGTCCTTGAGTATCCAGTCCGCGAGCACGGCCGGGTCGAGGGTGGGCCTTACAGGTGCAAAGAGCACCCTCGGGACCCTGTCCTCAAGCTTCTCTTTTGCGAACCCCCTTGCAAACTCGTAATCTTCCCTGTCGCCTATAACGAACTTAACCTCGTCTTCCCCGGTGAGGCGGGCGAGGTTATCCGTAAGGAAGGCTCCCTCCTGGCCGCTGGAGGGGCACTTTATGTCCACTATCATTATGAGCCTTTTGTCGAGCCCCTTGAGGCTTATGGACCCGTTCGTCTCAATCAGGACCTTGTAGTCGAGGTCTGCGAGCCTTTTTGCCAGCTCCCGGGTCTCGTCCTGCAAAAGCGGCTCCCCGCCCGTTATCTCCACGAGCCAGCAGTCATATTTCCCGACCTCTTTTATGACCTCGTCCACTTTCATCTCACGGGCCTCTTCGGGGGTGCGGGCGTAAGGGGTATCGCACCATTTGCACTCCAGGTTGCACCCTGCAAGCCTTATGAAAATGCACGGCAGCCCCACATAGGTGGACTCGCCCTGAATGCTCAAAAATATCTCGCTTACAAGCATACTCGCTTCAGTCCTTCTGGTTATTATTGTCTTCCTCTTTTTTTACCGCTTTTTTCCCGGCCCTGGGCCTGCCGAACTCCTTAAAGCTTCTGGCAAGCTCAAGGAGCCTCTTTTCCACAAGGTAGTTTACCGTGCCTTCGGGGAATTTTCCATCAAGGCCCCTCTCTCCGACCGGCATGCCGGTCAAAATCTCCAGGCCCTCGTCGACCATTTCAATAGGATATATGAAGAACTTACCTTCCCTTACGGCCTCTATCAATTCGTTTTTGAGCATGAGGTTCTTAACGTTCCTCCTGGGGATTATGACACCCTGTGAGCCGGTAAGCCCCTTGGCCTTGCACACCTCGAAGAATCCCTCTATCTTTTCGTTCACCCCCCCCACGGGCTGCACCTCTCCCCTCTGGTTCATCGAGCCGGTAATGGCGATGCCCTGGTTAATGGACACCCCCGAGAGGCTCGAAAGAAGCGCGTATAGCTCCGTACAGGTTGCGCTGTCGCCCTCCACACCCTCATAGAGCTGTTCGAAACACACTGAGGCTGAAAGGGTGAGCGGGAAGCTCTGGCCGAACCTCTCGCCCAGGAAGCTCGATAGTATCAGGTGGGCCTTGTTGTGTATCCTGCCCCCGAGCTTCGCCTCGCGCTCTATGTTCACCACCCCCGTATCGCCCATGAAGGTCCGTGCCGTTATCCTCGAGGGTTTTCCGAAGGCGTAATCACCGAGGTCCAGGACCGCTATGCCGTTTACCTGCCCCACGACACTCCCCTCTGTGTCCACCATGATGGTGTCCTCTTTTATGTATTCCCTGAGCTTGTCCTCGATCTTGGAGGTCCTGTAGATCATCTCCCCTCTGGCCCTGTCCACGTCTTCGGCCCTAACGGTCTTCCTGCCTTCAACGCCCGTCCAGTAGCTGGCCTCGAGAATGAGGTTTTCAACAGCGCCGAAGCGGGCAGAGAGTTTTTCCTTGTCCGAGGCGAGCCTCGAGCCGTACTCCACTATCCTCGCCACACCCGTGGCATCAAAGGGAAGCAGCCCTCTCTCCTTTACCCGTGCGGCCACGAACTGGGCGTACCTCATCATGTTCTCCTTTTCGCTGGGCATGGTGTTGTCGAAGTCTGCCTTTACCTTGAAGAGCTTTCGATACTCGCTGTCGAGGTTGTAAAGGAGGTAGTAGATAAAGGGCTCCCCTATTATGACCACCTTGATGTTCACCGGAATGGGACCGGGCTTAAGCGTGGTGGTGGAGACGAGCCTGTACTGCTCCCAGACGTCCTCGATCCCCACCTCCTTTGTCTTTATCATCCTCTTCAATGCGTCATATACGAAGATGTTCCTCAGGATGTCGAGGGCGTTTACCACGAGGTAGCCGCCGTTTGCACGGTGGACCGAGCCGCCCTTTATCATGGTAAAGTCCGTGGTGGCAACACCGAACTGGACCCTGTGTTCTGTGTGGCCGAAGAGGTTATAGTACGTGGGGTTGTTCTCAACAACGACGGGGGCGCCCTTTGTATCCCTGTTGTTCACGATGAGGTTTACCTGGTAGCGCTCGAAGGTGGGCTCCATCCTGGGAAGCTTCAATCCCCCTATGGGAAGCGTTATCTCTTCCTTGGGTCTGAAGTCCTCGATATTCTCAAGCACGTCCTCCTTGACCTCTTTCAGATAGTCGACAACTTCTTTGAATTCCCTGTACTTTTCGAAGAGCTCGTTCATAAGGGGGTTAACGACGTACTGGACCACCTGCCTGTCGAGGTCGTGTATCCTCTCCTTGGTCTCTTTTTCTATGTTCCTTGCTTCCCTTATCACGTCGCTCAGCCTGTCCTGGAGCATCTTGAGCTCCGCCTCTATGGCGACCTTTTTATCCCTGGGTAGCTTGTCGACCTCCTCCTGGGGCATGGCCTTTCCTTCCTTTGCGGGCATGACGGAAAGCCCACTCACGCTCTTCTTAACGACAAAATCCTTTTCCTGCGCCCTCTGTTCGAGCCTGTGAAAAAGGGCTTTAGTTCGTTCCTGCTGGCCGTCAAGTATCTCGTCGCGGTGCCTTTCGTAGTCTTTGCTCTCAAAGACCTTTGGGATGTCCCTCTTGAGGGTTTCCACGAGCTCTCGCATGTCGTTATGCAGCACGCAGCCTTTACCCGGCGGCAGGTTTATGGCCTTCGGCCTGTCGGGGTCGGAGAAGTTGTAAACATAGCACCAGTCATCGGGCACCGGCTCGTCCTTGGCTTTCCTCACGAGGGTGGTCTTTACGGTAGAAACCTTACCGGTTCCTCCCTCGCCGAGGACATAGATGTTGTATCCGTGATCGGTAAGGCCCAGGCCGAAGTCCAGTGATCTTAAAGCCCTTTCCTGCCCCACTATCTCCTCGAGCGGTGGGAGCTCGTCGGTGGTCTTGAAGGGAAATAAAGATGGGTCGCACTTGCAGCTGAGTTGTTCGGGCTCGAGCGGTTTTACCTTTGCCATATAGCCTCCCTTATAAAATCGGTCATTGTATTTTCCCTTTATTCAATGCAAGTGTTTGCGTTCCTTGTGGGCTATGTCCCTCAATACGTCTTCGGATTCGCAGCTCGTACATTCCGCCTGAAGGGTAGTATAAAAGATATGGTGGTCGTCGGCAAGTCTTTCATTGATTGTGTGCAATATCTCACCCTGTTTCGCCCCGTGGGCCGGGTCTATGTCCACGTGCGCGCTGAGGGCGTATATGTTGTGGCAGATACTCCATATGTGGAGGCTGTGGATACCGGAGACCCCCTCGGTTGACTTCATGCCCTCGAGGACCTCGTTAAGGTCTATGTCCCTCGGCACACCCTCAAGCAGTATGTGGGTAGCCTCATCGATTATCCTTACCGCCCCGGCAATGATAATCATGCCTATGAAAACGCTGATTATGGTGTCGACCTTGTACCAGGCCGTATAATATATTATAACCCCTGCCACAATCACACCCACAGAAGCGACGGCATCGCCCATAACGTGAAAGTAGGCGCTCTTTACGTTCAGATCATGTCTTGCGTAGCCGCTTAGCCAAAGTGCCACCACGACGTTCACCACGAGTCCCACGGCGGCAACCGCCAGCATACCGACGCTTTCCACCTCCTGGGGCTCGATGAACCTCGTATAGGCCTTGTAGAATATGAAAAGGGAGACGAGTAACAGTGTCAGGCCGTTCAGGAGGGAGACCAGCACCTCCGCCCGGTGAAATCCGAATGTCCTTTTCTCCGTGGGCGGCAACGCAGCGATATGTATGGCGAAGAGGCTCAAGCCCAGGGCGAAAACATCCATGAAGACATGGGCGGCGTCCGAAAGCAGCGCGAGGCTGTTAAATAAAAAGCCGCCAACGAGCTCCGCAAAGAAGATGACACCGGCAAAGACAACAGCAAGCGTTAACCTGCCCTTAACCGCCCTGTCTACATCCTGGTGTGTGTGTACTTCCAAGCCTGCCTCCTTTTTAAGACCCCGCTTGTCCAGGAAGAACCGATGATAGAAAAGAACTTCCCCTGGCCAGGGGGCCCACCCCGAAGACCTCCGCCAGGGTTTGGCCTAAGTCCGCGAAGCTCCGTCTTGTTCCGAGGTCAACCCCTTTTTTAAGCGCCCTGCCGTATACAAGAAGCGGCACATACTCCCTCGAATGGTCGGTCGACGGGGTGGTGGGGTCGCAGCCGTGGTCAGCGGTTATGATAAACATGTCTTCATCGCTGAGAACCCCGGCTACCTCGGGGATCCTCCTGTCCACAGCCTCAAGGGCACGGGCGTAACCGGGACAATCGTTACGGTGGCCGTAAAGCATGTCGAAGTCCACCAGGTTTGCGAATATAAGGCCCTCGGTGTGTCTTTTCATGGCCTCTATGGTCTTTTCGAAAACGTCCATGTTGTCCACGGTATGCAATTCCTCGGTAATCCCCCGGTGGCCGAATATATCGCCTATCTTGCCCACGGCCGCAACCGGTAGGCCCTTCGTTTTGAGCCTGTCAAGTAGAGTTTCCCCCGGCGGCTCTATGGAAAAATCCTTTCTCCTCTCGGTCCTTTTGAATGTCCCGGGCCTTCCCACAAAGGGCCTTGCTATTACTCTGCCCACATTGTATTCGTTAAGGAAACCTCTTGCGATACGGCAAACCCTGTAAAGCTCCTCCACGGGGAGTTTTTCTTCGTGTGCGGCTATCTGGAAGACACTGTCCGCAGAGGTATAGACTATGAGTCTTCCGGTCCTTAAATGAGCTTCGCCGAGCTCCTTTATTATCTCCGTGCCCGAGGCGGGTTTTGCGTGGAGCCAGCCATAGCCCGTCTCCCGGGTAAACCTTGCCATAATCTCCGGGGGGAACCCGTCCGGGAAGGTGGCCAGGGGTTTTTCCGTTACCAAACAGGCCATCTCCCAGTGCCCGGTCGAGGTATCCTTGCCGCAGGAGACCTCCTTCATGCGGCCGTAACAGGCAATGGGGGAAGGAAACCTCTTTACACTCGTAACCCCCTCGATGAGCCCCAACCCGAAAGAGGCGAGGTTTTCAAGCTCAAGCCCCCCCACGGCCCTCGAGAGGTTATCGAGGGTGTGGCTTCCGGTGTCATTATAGTCTGCAGCATCGGGCAGCTCCCCTATGCCGAGGCTGTCTATAACTAAAATAACAGCCCTCTTTATACTCGTTGCGGCTTTCCCCATGAATACAAATAGCCACCATCCGGTGGGCCAATCGGTTGCCGGTAAAAACCCATAAATTAAAATTAAAAAGATGCCTGGAAAACTCTTTCCATCCCCCTTCTGCCCCCTGAGCGGCAAAATTTCTCCGTGAAAATGAACCTTTTAGCCTCCCCACCCCTTATTTAAACTTAGCAACAATTGGGGCTATTGGCAAGGGGGTAGTACCATTTAAAACCGAAACCCGGCAAATAAGCCGGTGCCGCCACCCGGACGGACCCGTAATTTTCTAATTCCCGTGCGGAAGCCATCTCAGATGGAGCAATTGATTAAAAAATGTTATGAATTGCGACTACGGGTCACAGAGACTAAAATTTTCTAATTCCCGTGCGGAAGCACCTTGCCGCCACGCACCGTTTTGTAGTATCATAAGTGCCATGCCCAGGCTCATAAATACCTATATTTTCAAGGAGCTGGCGGTACCTTTTTTCTTAAGCGTGGGTATCTTGACCGTAACGGTGCTTCTGAGCAAGATGTTAAAGCTCGTTGAGCTCTCGTTGAACCACGAAATAGGGTTCTCTTTCATCTTCTGGTTTCTGCTTTCCCTCATCCCTCCATTCCTCATTTACACCATACCGGCGTCTTTCCTCGTCTCTGTCCTCATCGCCTGCACGCGACTTAGTTCAGATAACGAGATAACCGCCATGAAGGCCTCGGGCCTGAGCCTTTTAAGCCTCACCAAACCCGTTATTGCCTGGGCCCTGATCGCATATGCTCTTACGCTTGGTTTGACCCTTTTCCTGCTTCCCTGGGGCAACCACAACCAGAAAGTGCTCCTTTTCGATGCGGCAAGGACAAAGACGACCGCGGGCCTGGAGGAGAAGGTCTTTTACGACCAGTTCAAGGACATCGTCCTCTACGTCGATGAAATACCAAAAGGAGGCGAAGGGGAACTAAGGGGTATATTCATCTCCCAGAGGGCTGATGACGGTCCGAACATTATCGTGGCGGATAGAGGGTTCATCAGCCCCTCGCCGGAAAAACTCTCGGTTTTGTTCAAGGTCTTTGACGGCGAGATACACCGCCAGAGCACGGACGAAACCCGTTACCACATCGTTAAGTTCTCCAACTACACGATCGAGCTCGAACTTAAAGAAGGCACCCCCGTTACAAGGAAGAGGCTCGCTACCAGGGAGATGTACGTGGGGGAACTAAGACAGAGGATAAACGAGGCCGAAGCCTCGGGCAGGCCCACGCACCACCTCACGATAGACCTACACAAACGGTTCGCCCTGCCCGCCTCGGTCTTTGTATTCGCTTTCCTGGGCATGCCTCTGGGAATGCAGAGGGTAAGGAGTGCGCGGCTTACGGGCTTTTCCGTGGCGGTGGGGGTCTTTATCGCCTACTACGTGATAATAAAAACACTCGAAGCCCTGGGTGACAACGGTTTTATTGACCCTGTAATAGCCGTATGGGCCCCGAACGTAACCCTCGCCTCATTAGGGCTTTTCATACTGTACAGGACGGCAAAGGAAAAGCCGGTAAGGCTTGTGCCGTGGCTCGAACAGGCGCTTCACAGGTTTATAACCAGGTTCAGCCACCAGAAATAAGGGGATTAATTACCGCGCCAACCGGGCAGATGATAAAGGTTCTCAAAAAGCACATACTCAAGGAATTCATCGGGGTCCTCTGGATAACCGTGCTGGGCTTAAGCGCGCTCTTTCTCCTGGTGGACATCGTGGAGAAGGTGGATGACCTTATAGAGCACAGCGTGCCCTTGTCGACGGGTTTCAAATATTTCCTCTTCAAGATCCCTTTTATATTCTGCCAGGTCTCGCCGCTCGCGGTCCTTCTGGCCGTCTTGATTTCCCTGGGCATACTCAATAAAAACGGGGAGATAACCGCGGTAAAGGCCGGGGGGATAAGCCTCATAAGCGCGCTATCGCCGCTATTTATCTCGGGCATCATAATAAGCGCCTTCGTGCTCATTATAAACGAGTCCGTAACCCCGGTTACGAACAAGCTGGTGGATTCTATCGAGATGAGATGGCTGAAGGGGAAAAAGATCACCTTCGGTAGCGAGGGGCTCTGGATGAGGGGCGGAGGGGGTATATACAACATCAGGAAGATTGACCTCGAAAAAAACGTGCTGCGCGGGGTGACCCATTACGAGCTCGAAGGGTTTTTACTTACCGCAAGGACTCAGGCGAGAAGGGTCGTATGGGAGGACGAACGGTGGGTGGCAGGAGGGGCCGAAAAGATTACCTTCCGGCAGGGTTCCGTCGTTGAGGAACCCATTGCCGGAAAGGTATTTTTAAAGGGCCTTGACAGACCCGAGAACCTCTTAATATACGAAAAAAGGTACGGGGAGATGAGCTTTAGTGAGCTCAGGCACTACATCCGTGGCCTTGAACGGGAGGGCTACAGTACTAACAGGTACCGCGTGGAGCTTTACGGTAAGATCACATTTCCCATCGTTAACTTCATAATGGTCCTTATGGGTATACCCTTTGCCCTGAGGGCAGGGAGGCACGGAGGGGTCGCAGTTGGGGTGGGCCTGAGCGTTGTAATCGGCTTCAGTTACTGGATAATATTCGCCATGTCAAGGAGCCTGGGCCAGAGTGAGCTGATTCCGCCCCTTGTTGCGGCAGCCTTTCCGGATGTCTTCTTTTTCGCCCTCGGGGCGCTTATGTTCGGGTACGTGAGGCAGTAAAGTGTTCATGCTGAAAAACTCCCATCTGCGTTGTCAGGACTGCGGGCTTGAATCCTCACATACATTCTCAGTATGCTGCGGTTCAATCCCTTGTCCTTCCTGGCATCTGGGACATTTTTGAACATGAACAGAAGTGTATGTTAGGCAGTAGAGAAATCGAAAGGGGATTATATACAAAAAGCCCATCTTTCAAAAAAACGGGATTAGAAATAATAATTCATTATTAACCCAGCCCTCCCCTACTTACCCTTCTTAATCCTTATGTTTATCTCGTCGAGCTGAGATTTTTCGACCTCCGATGGCGCCTCGGACATGGAGCATACCGCCTTCTGGGTCTTGGGGAAGGCGATAACGTCCCTTATGGACTCGCACCCCGCCATTATTGCCACAAGGCGGTCCAGGCCGAAGGCGATGCCGCCGTGCGGGGGGGTTCCGTAGCTTAAGGCTTCGAGCAGAAAGCCGAACCTCTTTTTTGCCTCCTCAGGGCTTATGCCGAGCTTTTCAAACATCAGGGCCTGCACGTCCCTTCTGTGTATCCTTATGGACCCCCCGCCTATCTCTATCCCGTTCAGAACCATGTCATAGGCCTTTGACTTCGCCTCGAGGGGCGTGGTATCGAATTTTCCGAGGTCCTCATCCAGGGGGGCGGTAAAGGGGTGGTGCACGGCCGAGTGCCTTTTTCCCTCCACATCGTACTCAAGAAGGGGAAAGTCCGTAACCCAGACGAAATCGAACACACCTTCGGGGATGAGTTTTAGCTTTTCTGCGAGGTCCAATCTTATCCTTCCCAGGACCGTGTTTACAACGGCGGGCATGTCGGCCGAGAAAAGTAGAAGGTCCCCGGTCGCGGCCTCAAGGGTTTTATCGATTGAGGCCTTTTCATCGTCCGTAAAGAACTTGGCAATGGGAGAGTCCCAGCCCTTGTCGGTGAGCTTGACCCACGCAAGGCCCTTTCCCCCGTATGTGCCAGCAAGGGTGGTGAGGTCGTCGAGCTCTTTTCTCGTAAACCCTGCCGAGCCCTTTGCGTTAATGGCCTTCACGACCCCTCCCTTTTTGGCGGCCTCCGAGAAGACCTTGAAACCCGAGCCCTCAGCGATCCCGGTAAAGTCTTTAAGCTCGAGTGCGAACCTCGTATCAGGGGTATCGAGGCCGAACCTCCCAACGGCCTCGTCATAGGTCATCCTATTGAACTTTTCAAGCCCAACGCCCAGGACCTCTTTGAATACATGGACCATGAGCCCCTCCATGCACCCCATCACGTCCTCCCTCTCGACGAAGCTCATCTCCACGTCTATCTGTGTGAACTCGGGCTGACGGTCGGCCCTGAGGTCCTCGTCCCTGAAGCATCTAACTATCTGGAAATAGCGGTCAAAGCCCGAGACCATGAGTATCTGCTTGAAGAGCTGCGGGGATTGGGGCAGCGCATAGAAGTACCCGGCATTGAGCCTGCTGGGCACGAGAAAGTCCCTCGCACCCTCGGGGGTGCTCTTGGTAAGAACGGGTGTCTCTATTTCAATGAAACCGGTCCGAGAGAGGTAATCTCGGGCGGCCATACATACCCTGTGCCTTAAAATGAGGTTCTTCTGCATGCTCGCCCTTCTGAGGTCGAGGTAGCGGTATTTGAGCCTCAGCTCCTCCGAGGCATCGGTCTGATCCTCTATCATGAAAGGGGGGACCGAAGAGTCGTTTAAGATCTTAAACTCTTTGACCTTTACCTCCACCTGGCCTGTTTTAAGCTGTGGGTTCTCGGTCCCCTCCGGCCTGCGCGACACTATGCCTTTTACGGCCAGGACGAATTCGCTTCTCAGGCTGTGGGCTTTTTTGTGTGCTCCAGATGCATCCTCGGGATTGAAAACGAGCTGCACTATCCCCTCTCGGTCCCTCAGGTCCACAAATATGAGCCCCCCGTGGTCGCGCCTTCTCTGGACCCAGCCCATAAGAGTAACTTCCCCGCCCATGAGCTCACCGGTTATCTCCCCGCAGTAGTGAGACCTCCTCCAATTCTCAAGCTTTTCCAACTATTTACCCCCTCTTTTACTTATATTTCAGTACCTGGCAGCCTTCGAGGCGGCCTCGTTATTAGAAATAAAAATTTTATACCACACATGCCGCGTCTTTTCAATTTATTACCACCCGAGATTTATTGCCAGCTGAGGTGTGGCAATTCACCAGGCGGTCGAACCCAACGATTGCCGTGCTCAGGTACCCTGAGGTGAGGAATGTTTAATTAACCGAGACCGTATTTTAAGCCATCACTAACGGGATTATTTTTTGTCTTGACAAATAAACCTCTTTAGTGGATATAATAAGATGTTTTTTTGCAGGTAACCGCTTGAAAACGAGGGCTATATTCCTTTAAAGGCTTTGAAAAATATAATCTAAGGAGGTCAATTAAATGGAAAAAAGAGGCTTCAGGGTACTCCTCCTGGCTGCTGCAATCTCGGGCTTGATCCTTGCGGGTACAAGCTATGCAGAGTTCGGGGACATCCTGCTAAACACCAAGGCAGAGAGCATGAAAAAGGCGGGGGTAAAGCCCGTGCTCTTCCCGCACTGGTTCCACAGGATAAGGTTCAAATGCAAGGTGTGCCACGAGGAGATATTTATCCTTAAAAAAGGTGGCAACGACATAAACATGGGTGCGATTATGAGTGGCGAGTCCTGCGGAAAATGCCATAACGGACTCGTCGCCTGGGAGCCCCTTTACTGCGACAGGTGCCACATATACCAAGGCAAATAAAGAATCCTTTGTCTGTAGAAAATCAGGCGCACGAATCCATACTTTTATCATTTTAAGGAGGAAGTAAATGAAGAAATCTCCAAGGCGTAAAACTCATCTTAAGGTGGCCCTCCTCGTCGCTTTAGCGGCCTTCACGTGCTGGGCCCTTTACGGTCCGGTCAGCGGGGTTTCTGCTCAAGAGGCCGAAAAGAAGAAGGTAAGTCCCATGCTTGATCCCACCGACCCCTCGAGCGTAATATACCTGGACACATCGGGCAAACTGGCCGGCACGGGGGATGCCACCCAGCCGGTTAGTGAAGCCTGGAAGGCGGGCATGGCATGGCATCCCCAGGCCCTTTCCGGTGAGGGGCTGCCCAAGGACCGCTACGGGCTCATCGATTGGGTGAAGATAGTTGAGGATAACATCATAGCACCCAAGCACTCTCTCGACCCGGATGCCCAGGAGCTGCCCGCACTCGATGTGGTAGTAGTCATGCCCACGAAGATAGAGTCCGTTAATGCGGTAAATTTCCCCCATAAGACGCATACATACTGGCTGAGCTGTGAGGTATGCCACCCGAAGCTCTTCTTGCCCGCTAAGGGACAGAATAACATGAACATGTCAGGTATTGTAGAGGGCAAGTGGTGCGGCGTATGCCACGGCAAAGTGGCCTTCCCCCTTACAGACTGTA
This sequence comes from Deltaproteobacteria bacterium, assembly GCA_030594025.1. Lineage (GTDB taxonomy): Bacteria > Desulfobacterota > GWC2-55-46 > GWC2-55-46 > JAUVFY01 > JAUVFY01. Next base: position 30,359 of record JAUVFY010000002.1, read on the forward strand.
ACAGGTGCCATTCAGAACCCCCGCTGGTCCAAAAATAAACACGATGCCGCGGTGGGCCTTGATATGCCTTGCGCTGGCGTTCCTGCCGGCCGCCGGGGCATATGCAAAGGGGCTCGGCGATATGGTTATGGACAAAACGGCCGAGTCCATGAAAAAGGCCGCCCTTGGGCCGGTAATCTTCCCGCATACCGGGCACGAAGATAAACTTAAATGCGAGGCGTGCCACCCGAAGATATTCAAAGAAAAACTAGGTGTCAACGATCTGTCAATGCAGAACATAATGGACGGCAACTCTTGCGGCGCACCGAACTGCCATAACTCTCTAAACGTCTTCCCCCTCTATCTGTGTCTGAAGTGCCACACGAAATTAAAACCGCCCGGCTAGGGCTCCGCGCCTGAAAAAAA
>JAUVFY010000155.1 GCA_030594025.1 Deltaproteobacteria bacterium
ACGTGGATATTTTTCTTAAACTTTGTACTGCTGGGGTACGTGGGCTTATATCCTCCGCAGGCGATCTCACCCATAGGCATCGAGATGGTAAACCTGGGGAGGATCGGGACCGCCTACTACTTCCTGTACTTCTTTACGATGCCCTTGATCTCGAGGATTGAACCGACTCGTAAGCTTCCGGAGATTCAGTGATATGTATAAATTCATAATCCTTTTGACAATCCTTCTCTTTCCTCCCAGTGTTCTTGCCTCTGAGGTTGAGGTTGAACTTCCGTATGCGAAGCTTGACCTGAGCCCCGAGGCTGTCGAGAGGGGTAAGTCGATCTATATGGTGTCGTGCAGGGTCTGCCACAGCCTTCAATACTGGCGCACCAAGGAGAACCCCGAGGGTATAAATGCGTTTATCGACCGGGAGGGGGCTCTGGAGTCCTTTGGGGTTGTGCCGACTGATTTAACCATTATCACCAAGGCCAGGGGTAGAAGGCTCAACGGTGCGCAATATGTTTACCAGTTCTTGACAACATTCTACGTGGAAGACGGTAGCATAAAGAACAGGGCATTCGCCCACTGGACCGAAACGGACGGCACCACCGTCATGCCTCCAGCCTTCGCGCCGACTGACCCGGAGATTGAAAGGAAGGCTAAAGACATTGCCGCCTTCCTCAACTATGTCGCAGACCCGAGTGCGGCTGAGAGGAAAAGGCTCGGCAGATACGTCCTTGTTTACATGGTTATTTTAACCGGCCTTCTCTATGCCTTGAACAGAAAGGTCTGGAAGGGTGTGAAAAAATAAGCCTGTTGTTTATGCTCGGTAATCAGCTAACCCCTCAGGAGGTGCCGATGAAACATGAGCAGATAAAAATAATCAGGCGATGAATTGCTGACATTTCACCAGACAGAGAACCCCTCTGGACTACCCTTTCATGCCCTCTTTCAACCTCTTAAAAAAAACAAAGCCTTGCCGGTAAAAAACCCCACTTTCGATTGGTTTGCAGGCTCCATAACGAGTTGACAGTCTCCCCGTCTGTGCTAAAATTATTTATGGAGGCCGTCTCTGACATATCTTCTCTAATACATCACCTTAATAAGGAGGGAAAACAATGAAAAAGCTACTCGCGTACTTCGCTGTTGGGATTCTGTTCATAGGTGGTTTAACTTATGTGGCCTCTGCAGCAGTTAAGGACCACTCAGCCACAGTTGCGTTACTAATCGGCACCTTTGCCAATCATCTTTCCCTGAACCCCGCTTCAGCACTCGATCTCTCGGAGGTGAGCGGAGAGTATTGCTTCAATGCAAAATTGGCACAGGGGGGCATGATGCTCCACTGGGCCATTGACCCGACCACAACCCTGGAGGATGTGATCACCTTCTACAACGCAAAGCCCTTTATCGATGCTGGCCTGAAAGTGGAGAAGTTTCCCAGGTTTTGCGGGGAGCTGGGCTGCATGGAACCCAATCAATGGTATTTTCATCCGGCCAGGGAGTTTGAGCCGCACCACGGGATCAAGTTCCCGTTCCCGCTTATAATAAAAGCAATGGACACGATATAGATCCTGGTTGTCCATTTCTGGTGCATAAAAAAGAGAGGTGGGCAATAAATCTGCCCGCCTCTCTTTTTTCGAACACGCTCCCCCGGGGCCATTGATACTCCTTGGGTGACATAGTAGTACCGCGGGATTTATTCATGGTTTTCCAGGTTGATTTATATTGACCTCTTGTAAGCTTTCCATCTTGACTAAGGGACTGGAAGAGGCAATGGGCTCCCCATTTCTTCGTGCTTTTAATAAAATTGACCCGTACCTTTTCTCCTGACCTACCCCCCTTGACATCCCGCCCCCTCGACCCTAAATTATCAGTAGATACAAGAGGTCCGGGGACAAGTCCGCCCCCGGTCAGGGGTCTTTGGGCCCATGTTTGACAAGGCGTTAGAATAGTTCTATAGTTTAAATACTCGAGGAGGCAAGAGATGGGAAAGATAATCGGTATAGACCTCGGCACCACCAATTCGGCCGTGGCCGTGATGGAGGCCGGCGAGCCCAAGCTGATAGTTAACGAGGAGGGTAGCAGGCTTACGCCCTCTGTCGTGGCCTTTACGAAGGACAAGGAAATCCATGTGGGCCAGGTCGCAAAAAGGCAGGCCGTAACGAACCCTGAAAATACGATATTTTCCATAAAGAGGTTCATGGGTAGGAACTACGACGAGGTCACCGAGGAGATGAAGATGGTGCCCTTCCCTGTGGTGAGGGACTCCCACGGGAGGGCTGTTGTAAGGTCATCGAACATGGGCAAAGACTACCTCCCCCCGGAGGTCTCCGCCCTGGTTCTACAGAAGCTTAAAAGGTCGGCCGAGGCGTACCTGGGCGAGCCGGTTACAGAGGCCGTCATCACGGTGCCCGCCTACTTTAATGACTCCCAGAGGCAGGCCACCAAGGACGCCGGCAAGATCGCCGGGCTCGACGTCAAGAGGATAATAAACGAGCCCACGGCATCGAGCCTCGCTTACGGGATGGAGAGGAAAAAAGAAGAGCTCATAGTAGTTTATGACTTCGGCGGGGGCACCTTCGACATATCCATACTCGAGGTCGGAGAAGGGGTCTTCGAGGTGAAGGCCACGAACGGCGATACACACCTCGGCGGTGACAACTTCGACCAGAGGATAATCGACTGGCTCGTAGCCGAGTTCAAAAAGGACCAGGGTATAGACCTCTCTCAGGACAGGATGGCGCTACAGAGATTAAAAGAGGCCTCTGAAAAGGCCAAGATAGAGCTTTCGAGTGTGGCCGAGTCGGAGCTGAATCTACCGTTTATAACGGCCGATGCCGCTGGGCCCAAGCACCTGGTGATGAGGTTATCGAGGGCAAAGCTCGAGCAATTAACGAGCGACCTCGTGGAGAGGTGCCAGGGGCCGTGCGCGCAGGCCTTGAAGGATGCCGGATTAAAACCCTCTGACATAGACGAGGTGGTGCTCGTGGGCGGTATGACCAGGATGCCCGTCATACAGAAGTTCGTAACCGACTTTTTCGGCAGGGAGCCCCACAAGGGGGTGAACCCGGACGAGGTCGTCGCAGTGGGCGCGGCCATCCAGGGAGGGGTGCTCGCCGGAGAGGTGAGCGAGGTCGTGCTCCTCGATGTAACGCCCTTAAGCCTGGGTGTAGAGACCCTGGGGGGTGTCATGACCACGCTTATCACGCGTAATACCACCATCCCCACGAAGAAAAAGGAGTCCTTTACCACAGCTGCGGACAGCCAGACGCAGGTCGAGGTACACGTTCTTCAGGGCGAGAGGCCCATAGCCAGGGACAACCGCACCCTGGGCAGGTTCCATCTCATGGGCATACCTTCCGCTCCAAGGGGCATGCCGCAGATAGAGGTCACATTCGATATAGACGCCAACGGGATACTGAACGTCTCGGCCAGGGACACGGCTACGGGTAAGGAGCAGAAGATAACCATCACCGCATCGAGCGGGCTCGAAAAAGAAGAGGTGGAAAAGATGGTTGTAGAGGCCGAGGGCCACGCCGAAGAGGACAAGAAGAGAAAGGAGTTCATTGAGGAAAGAAACCGCCTCGACTCGCTTATCTACTCTACGGAAAAGACCCTGAACGAGAACAGAGACAAGCTCACGGAGGCGGATGCAAAGGC
>JAUVFY010000025.1 GCA_030594025.1 Deltaproteobacteria bacterium
AAGTGCTGCCACAAAAAGCAAAAGGGATTTTCTATCCATTTCACCTTTCTATTAAAACCGCTCCATATGGGTTCTCCCCCACGGTAAGCTCCTTCACAGCCATCTCGCGTATGGGGTCAAAAATGGTTACCGTCCTACCGCCATTGTTGGTTACATAAAGGCGATCCCTCTGCTCATCACCCGCAAGCCCGATAGGGCCCGCACCGGAGTTCAAAGTCCTTGTAACAACATCCAGGGGGTCTAAAAAAGTGAGCGTGTTGGTAGAGTTGTTGGCAACAAAGAGCTTCTCGTTGAATGCCTTGAGCCCCCTTTTGGCAGGCTCTACCAGAGAGATGCTGTCCACGACCGTCCTCGAAGAGGGAGAGACTTTGGATATCGTGCTGGAGCCTTCGTTAAAGACGTATATATTCTCCTCGCCTATCGCAAGTCCCGTGGGCCTGACATCAACGGTAATCGTGGCGAGCACCGAGTCGTCATCGGCGTTTATGATGCTCATGTTGTTCGATTGTTCGTTCGTGACGTAAATCTCTCTTCTTTCCGTGTCGGTGGCAATATGAGACGGTTTCTCACCCACGCGGATGGTCCTTAAGGTGCGCTTGGCGAACGTACTGACCACGGTGACATCATTTGAAATGGTGTTCGTAATATAGAGTTTTCCCTCGGTCAGGCTTTCAGGGTCGGGCATAAATATCATGTCTTTGGGCCCGATGCCGGCAGGAAGGATGATAATATCCCTAACATAAAACTGAGCCGTCTCCACAATGGATATGCTCCTGGAGTCGGAGTTTACTACATAGAGATTGTCATTTGTTAAACTGAGGGCCATGCCCATGGGCCTGTCTCCCACGGTAACGGCTCCTACTACCCTTTCAAGGCTCGTGTCTATTATGGAAATGTAATTTGAGGCGCTGTTCGATATGAAAAGCAGAACCCCCCTTGGAGAAGGTTTCTGAGGTTCAACATTTATAGCCGGTTCAAAGACGATCCGTTCCGAAACGGACTTGTTCGGGTTCCATTCGAATGAAACGACTGAACTCTCTTTTCTTTCGAGCCTGACGTTGAAGTTAAAAGAAAACTCCCCTTGAGGTTGTGAAAGAGCAAGGCTTGCCCTTCCCTTCCCCCTCTTTATGGATGCGCTCGAGATGACAATCTTTATTGATTTATACGAACCGGGCTCTACAAAGGCTTCCTTCAGAAGTATCTGCCTGTCGATGAGATCAATGGAGCTAACCTTGACGGGATCCTCCAATACCTTTACCATGTTCCCGTCAGATGCCTCAACGCCTATCCAGGAAATCGTAAACTCTATATCGTTCGGCTTAAGGGACGTGGAATGCAGATACAGCAGCAACCTCGCCGCATCACCCTGGTATGGTAGGGGGGGCTCCTGGGGCAACTCAACGCAGGAGACAGGCAATAGAAATAAAGATAATAGGACAAATGACCTTAAACACTTCATGCCACTATCCTTAACATGAAAAAATCTTTAAAAAAACCCCATAAGGACTACCCTTACGAGGCATCTTCACCTCAAATTGGCCGGGCTAAATTTAGCGAACTATAACATGCTATAACATGTCCCAATAGAACAATCAATAATTTTTTGAAAATTTTTAAATCTCTGGGATATAGGGCAAAAACCTGCCCTCACAAAGAGGGGCTTTTGTTGTTTTCCCCATAAGCACAGTTGATCACTGTTTGCAACGAAAAAATTTTTTATGCTATTAAAAATAACAACCCGATTGGAAGGATTATTCCAGGGATAGGTGTTATGGTACTATTTGAAGGCTTAAGAAAGCAGAAGAGGCTTGGGAAAATAAAAAGACCGAGTACTTAAACGTAGGGGTTCCCTTCGCTGATCTCACGGAATGCCCGGCTCATTGGTATCTGTATCATGGCGGAGGTGAAGTGCGTCATGGGGAAGCCCTTGAGTTTCAGCTGCCACAACCGGCTCAGGACCCTTTTCGGGGAAAAGGCCTCGGCCCTGAGCCAGAAAAGGGCCTTTTCCCTGTTCTCAACACTCATCCTCGGGTCGTCGTGGTAGAATACGGCCCTGTTTCCGTTATAGTATTCCCAGCCCCTTTCGGGGATCAGGTAAGGCCCGTATTCCTCAAAGAGCTCGGTCCCGGGGAAAGGGGTTACCTGCATGGGGTGGGGCATAACGCCGAGCCTGTCGCATACCTCCAGGGCCCTCTTGTAATCGTCGGGGGTGTCCTCTCTACCGCCGACCATAAGGAACATCATAACGTCAATACCGTGGTCCCTTATCTTCCTTACGGCGTCTTCCCTTTTTTTACCCTGTTTTGTAAGGGCGTTCCACTGACTGAGGCTCACCACGTTTTCCGACTCCCAGCCCACCATGGCCAAAGTAAGACCACTTCGTTTCGCCCACTTAAGGAGTTCCTCCCCCTTGCTCGTCTGAACACTCGCCAGATCCCCCGAGCCTATCCACCACTTCTTTTTGCTCCCGGTCGTGAGCTCCCTGTAGAGTTCAACATAAAGCTCTATGGACCTTTCTATTCCGGCCCCCCAGATATTGTCGTCAACATTCCAGAACATCCGGTAGGGGCTATTGGATAACTCGCGCACAACGTCCTGTATTGGCCTGTGCCTTATGTTGTTCCCGAAGAACCTGTAAACGGAGCAGTACTTGCACTTGAAAGGGCACCCCCTTGCGGTGAAGAAAGAGCCCATGGGATATCTGGTCTTCAAAAGCCCCTTTTTAGGCTGCGCAAGCCCCACGAGGGGAAGCTGCGTCCCACTGTAAAAGGGTTTTAGTTCGGGCTTGCCCGACTCCAGGGAGTTCCTTAAGTCAGTTATGAGCTCTTCCCATACGCCTTCGGCCTCGCCTACAACAACGCTGTCGGCGTGCCTTTTCGCTTCCTGGGGAAGTACTGTTACGTGCATGCCCCCGAGGATAACCTTTATACCCCTTCGCCTTAGCCGGTCGGCGGCCCTGTAAGCCCAGGGGGCCTGCGGGGTAAGCACACTTATACCTACAACGTCTGACGTAAACTCATCTATATCAAGGTCCTCCCTGTTTGCGTCTACGAGTTCAACTTCAACGTCCGGAGCTAGTTTTTCTGTAAGGCCCGCAAGGTACTCGAGCACCGGCGGGGCTATCGGAAGGCCTTCGCTCCTCTGAATTTCGTCGAGCCCGGTAAGGGATATGAGTTTGCTTGACTTTACGTATTCGCCGAAGGGCGGGGAGATGAGAGATATCTTCATGGATAAGACTAAAAAAAGGGCGGGGCCCCTTAATTCCCGTGCCAGCCCCCGACCGCGGCCTTCTTCCCGGAGTTCTTCAAAACCGCCAGGTCCCTTTCAACCTCTTCGGGTATTTTACCGAGGCCTCCTATCTTGTCTACGATGAAGGAGCTTGTCATGATGCGCCTCATTGCCTCGAGTATATATTCGCGTTTGAACTCGTCTGTCATAGTCGAAAGCTCGCGAAGCTTGTTCATGTAAAACCTCCGGTAGCACTCGACTATAGCCCTGTCAATCGCCTCGAGGCTCATCTCGAAAGGCTCCACAATCGGGTCGATAAGGTTATAACGCCTGTAGTCAAATACCCTCACGCGGTCCTTTATCTCCTCGTACATGTCCGCATATGGCCAAGGAGCTATGGCAAGGAAGTGGCAGAAGTCCGGGTTGTATTCCACCGCGAGCTTGAGTGTAGATTCAATGGTCTTTTCCGTCTCGTGAGGAAGGCCGAGTATCATTGAGGTCTCCGTGATTATGCCGACCTCGTCCAGGAGCTTTAAGGCCTCTTTCGCCTCTTCGACCTTTATACCCTTTTTAATAAGGTCCAGAGTCTTCTGGTCAGTCCTCTCCGTGCCCACGTATATGTGTATGATGCCCGCATCCCTGTACTTTGGGAGAATATCACGGTCCCTCAAGATGTCCTCCACCCGCGTTTCCATGAGGAGGTAAACCCCGAGGGCTCTTTCTATGAGGAGCTCCAGGAACCTCTCCCACCTCCGTCTGTCTTTCGTGGGGTAGTCGTCGGTCAACAGTATAACGTTTACGCCGTAGTCTTTTTTCTGGGTTTCAATGTCTTTTATGAGGCTTTCCGGGCTCCGTGCCCTCCAGTCCTGCCTCCAGAACTTCCTCTGGGAGCAGAAGGTACAGTCCTTGTCGCATCCCCTGGAGGTATCTATCGCACCGAGCCTCGAGCCGGGGATTATGAAATAATGGTAGTCTTCCCAGTCGAGCACATTCCAGGCCTTTGGTAATGCATCGAGTTCAGAGCTATCCATAAAGGCCCTTGTCGGTGTCTTAACTACACGCCCGTCCTTTTTATAAGCAAGCCCCTTTACCTCGAAAGGGTCGCCTTTTCCGGCGAGCACTGCAATTAGTTCGGCAAGGGTTTTTTCTCCCTCGCCCAGTACTACGAAGTCTACATGTGTTGATAGGTGGAAGATCTCCTCGTACATGAACGTGGGATGAACTCCCCCCAGAAGCGTGGTTATGCCGGTGGAGACCCTTTTTGCCGTCTCGAGGACCTCCAGGGCGTCCGGCGAGGTGCAGGTTATGGCGGAGGTGGCCACGTAACGGGGTTTTACCTGACGGATCTTCTCTTCGATCTCCTTATGGCCCACCCCCTTTGTCATTGCGTCGTATACTACGGGCTCAAGGCCCGCCGCCCGGGCGGCCCCAGCCAGGTATACGAAATAAAGGGGAACCCATCTTCCGGCAACCTCCACTACACCGGCGTGGTAGGGTGGTGTTATGAAAAGTATCTTTTCTCTCACCTGGTTATTATCTCCTCAGGCTACCCACAAAAAGTCCAGCCAGGAGTCCGAGAACCGTGGCGGCGATTTCGTGTACAAGGGCCATAGTATGGAAAAAGCCTGCATAGGTGCCGAAATAGAATGCAACAAAGACGACCCCCACTCCTAGGCCCGAGGTAGCGCCTATTAGCATGGGCACAATTAAGCCCCTTTTTAAGGGCCTCCCGCAGGTGGGACAAAGCTCCGTTTTACCGTCCACTTTCTAAACCACTCCTTTCAATCAAAAAATATAAAATATTATAACATGTATACCGGATATTTTGGAAGGGTTTTTAAGCTTTTGGGAAAATCCCATCGAATATCCGGGAGCTCCCGAGAGGGATTAATGGAATTGAGAGTGCAGGAAAAAGACAAAGCGGGCCTTTTTAATTTTTTTAATTAAGGGCCCGCCCTTTGTTTAAGGCCTTGCATGGTTTAATTCTAAACAGTGAATTCAGTAAGCCAGAAGTCATGTTTGTTGCAGAAACTGGTTGCATAGAGCCTTGCGGAGTGCTTTTCCGGGAGTTCAAAGGTCGACTCTGGTTTTTTATCCTGTGGGAAAAACGTCTTTTCCCCGAGCACTTTCCCGTCCGCGCTTACGAGCGTGTGTCGAACTATATAATGTTTGAAGGACATGGAATGCTTAACCGTTATGGTAACCTTTTTCCCCTCCACGGTGACTATTGGTGCATGGCCCCCGACCTTTTTCGCCCATTTTCCCGGGTTTTCGGCCGTATAGATAATGCCCGGGATACCTTGTGAAGATTCTGGCGAAGATGCGAAGGCTCTTGCGGGAGCACCTGCAGCCATCCCCGCTGCGATAATGAGCGAGGTTTTGATAAAATCTCTTCTGGTATTCATAGGTAGCCCTCCTTTGAATTGTTATCGGTTCGCTTAACATATTAACTGTAGCAGACAAATAATCCCTCGCAAATTTTTTGCTTTGACTTTAAAACCCCTTCTGGTAAAGTTTACCCCTGAGGAAATCTGTGGAAGTCATAATCATCGCAGGTTAAGCAAATACACATAAACACAAAGGAGGGCCTGGTAATGACGTGGAATTTAGATTTACAGAGAATTTTAGGCTGTCTTGCCGTGGTGTTTTTGCTTTTGGCCGTTTCTGCGTCTACGGGCGATGCTCAGGGGCAGGCAGGCCTCTACGGCGAAGGCGCTTCCGGCCAGGACACTGGAGTATACGGTAAGCACTTAAGCACCGGCAACTACGGCTACCTGGGAAGCTCGGATGCCGGAGTTTTCGGTTCACACAAAAACACGGGGAACTTCGGCTCCCTCGGCAATGACCTCGACGGCGTGTACGGGGAGACCATCTCAACCGAGGGTACAGGCGCGTACGGCTATAACAAAGGCTCCGGCAACTTCGGCTCCCTCGGAGGTGACCACAACGGCGTATACGGCGAGAGCAAGACCGTTAAGGGTTCCGGCGTGTACGGCTTTCACACCACCGAAGGCAACTACGGCTACCTCGGAGGAGACGTGGTGGGTGTCTTCGGATTTCACAAAGCCACTTCCAACTCGGGCTCCCTCGGGGGTGACCTGGACGGAGTCTTCGGAGAAAGCAGGGTCGACAGCGGTACTGGCGTCTACGGATTACACCAGACAACGGGCAACTACGGCTACCTCGGAAGCTCGGACACTGGCGTATATGGCAACAATAAAGGCTCAGGAAACTACGGCTACCTGGGAGGCAGCCAGAACGCAGTATACGGTGAAAGTACTGCCGGTAACGCCGGTTTCTTCAGTGGCAACGTAACCATAACAGGTTCACTCAGCAAGGGATCCGGCACATTCGTCCAGCCACACGCCGAAGACCCCACCAAGGAGATCCGCTACGCCTTCTTCGAGGGACCTGAGCATGCCGTGTTTTTGCGTGGAACGGCGGAGCTTAAAGACGGCGTTGCCACGGTGGAGCTCCCTCACCACTTCCAGGTGGTTGCTGCTGAAAAGGGCGTGAGGGTTCAGGTAACTCCCCATTCGGCGGACACCTACGGTCTCGCAGTGGTTGAGAGGGGCCGTACGAGGATAGTGGTAAAAGAACTCCGGGATGGAAAAGGAAACTTCACCTTTGACTATTTCGTAACCGCCGTGCGTGAGGGGTTTGAGGGGCACGAGCCCGTTACGGAGAATACACATTTCAGGCCCGAGTTCGATGAAACGATGAGCCAGTTCGAGAGCCGTTTCAATAAAGACGATATAACGACAAAGGCCATAAGGGCCATGCTCATATCCAACGGGATCCTGACCCCCCATGGAAAACTCAACATGGCCAGGGTAAACGAGCTGGGCTGGAGCTTTATAGACTCCGGGACTTCCTTTGCACGCACCGGGGAAGACACGGAGGCAGGAAGATAGTAAGGATAGAGTTCGGCTTCGACTCAAAAAGGGTGTTTGCTGAGGCCGAGTATGTGGGTCTCTATCTGAAAAGTCAAATAGGTAAAGGGGGCACGGCCCTTTTAAGGGAGCTGCCCCCTTTCTCATTTTTCCTCTTCTCGCTTACGTTTGACATTAGAACCCCTTCTGGTAAAGTTTAATTCAAAAGGAGGTCTTTTAGGTAGTGCCAAAGGTGACCCTGGATATAGAAAACGTAAAGCCTTTCATAACCGAAGAGGAGATAAGGGGCCTTGAGCCCGAGGTAAAAGCCCTTAACGAGGAACTCGACAGGGGCACAGGTCCGGGAAGCGACTTTCTGGGCTGGCTCCACCTGCCCTCCTCCATAACGGAGGAATCGATAAAAGAGATAGAACAGTGCGCGGAAGAGATAAAAAACACGTCAGACGTCTTTATAAGTATCGGCATAGGCGGCTCCTATCTCGGGGCGAAAGCGACCGTGGAGTTCGCGGGGCACAGTTTCTTTAACGAATTACCGGGTGAAAAAACAAAAGCCCCCCGGGTCTACTTCGCGGGACAGAACATAAGCTCCGACTACCTCTCGGACCTTCTGGACGTTATCGAAGATAAAAGGGTCTCAATAAACGTAATCTCAAAGTCAGGTACCACCCTCGAGCCCGCTCTAGCCTTCAGGATATTCAAAGACCTCCTTGAAAAACGCTGGGGCAAAAAAGAGGCGCGGAAAAGGATATTCGTTACCACCGACAGGGAAAAGGGCACTCTTAAAAGGGCCTCGGACGTCGAAGGCTACAAGACCTTCGTGATACCGGACGATGTGGGAGGAAGGTACTCGGTTCTCACCCCGGTGGGCCTCCTTCCCATTGCGGCCGCGGGTATAGATATAAGGGAGCTTATAGAGGGCGCCCGGGCCTTTGAAAGACTCACCTCCACCCCCGAAGTCCCGTCGAATCCGTCCTACCTCTACGCGGCTGTAAGGAACCTTCTTTACCGCAAGGGAAAATCAATTGAGATACTCTCTTCATTCCACCCTTCCCTTCACTACGTTTCGGAATGGTGGAAACAGCTCTCCGGCGAGAGCGAGGGTAAGGAAGGTAAGGGCATATACCCCGCCTCAGTTGACCTTACAACCGACCTCCATTCCATGGGCCAGTGGATACAAGAGGGCTCCAGGGTCATATTCGAGACCTTCATGGTCGTGGGAAACTCAACGAGGGACGTTAAAATCCCCTTCGTTGAAAACGACGACGGCGGGCTCAACTACATCGCTGGAAAAACACTCGACTACGTCAACGACAGGGCGTACAGAGGAACCGCCATGGCGCACAAAGACGGTGGCGTACCCAACATGACCATAAAGATCGCCGACAGGTCGCCCGGGGCACTGGGGGAACTTTTTTATTTCTTCGAAAGGGCAATTGCGATGTCCGGGCGTCTCCTGGGCGTAAACCCATTTGACCAGCCCGGGGTAGAGGCCTACAAGAGGAACATGTTCAAGCTCCTCGGAAGGCCCGTTAAGAAAGGTAAGCGATGATGAGTAACGCAAGGCCTGGCCCCACGACCATGGTAATCTTCGGCGCGACCGGAGACCTGACGAGGCGAAAGCTCCTCCCCGCGCTCTACAGGCTCCAGTCTCTTAAGATGCTCCCCGGGTGTTTCAACGTAATAGGGTTTGCTACAAGGGCCCTTGACGATAAGGGTTACAGGGCACTGGCGGGCGAGGCCGTGGAGGAGTTCTCGGCCTACAGGCCCGCCGACCCGAAAACGCTTAAAAAACTCATTGACAGAATATACTTCGTTTCTTCCCATTTTGAAGACAAGGCCGGCTACGACAATGTGAAGAAAAAACTCTCCCAGATCGACAGAAGGTGCAAGAGGTGCTGCGAAAAGGTCTTTTACCTGGCCACCCCTCCGAGCTTTTTTCCTAAGATTATAAAGATGCTCGACAGCTCCGGCCTGTCTAAGGTGAAGGGAACGGAACCCCTCCCGAAGATAATCATAGAAAAACCCTTCGGAAGTGACTTAACGACAGCAAGGGAGCTAAACGATTTGATATACAAATACTTCGCCGAAGAGCAGGTCTACCGGATTGACCACTACCTCGGAAAGGAGACCGTTCAGAATATACTGTTTTTCAGGTTCGCCAACGGCATCTACGAGCCCATATGGAACCGGAGGTACGTAGAGCACGTTCAGATTACCGTGGCCGAGACCATAGGCATAGGGGGAAGAGGAAAATACTTCGAAGAGGCCGGGATCCTGAGGGACATGGTACAGAACCACATCCTTCAGCTTTTGGCCCTCGTGGCGATGGAACCGCCCGTGAACATGGACCCGGAATTCATAAGGGCAAAGAAGATCGAGCTCTTCCGGTCGCTGCGTCCCATACACCCTCAAGATGCCTTAAAGTACACCGTGAGGGGTCAGTACTCAAGCGGCGATATGGCCGGCGAGCCTGTGCCCGGCTACAGGGAGGAAGGGGACGTCTCTTCAAAGTCAGTAAGCGAGACATACGTGGCCTTGAAGGTAATGATCGACAACTGGAGGTGGTCCGGTGTCCCCTTCTACATACGCACAGGAAAGAGGCTTAAAAAGCGCCTAACCGAGATAGCCATTTCATTCAAGGAGGTCCCCATCTGCCTTTTCACAGAGTGCCTTTCACCATCGCTCGACAGGAACGTGCTCGTTCTAAAGATACAGCCCGACGAGGGTATAACATTCAAGATAAACGTAAAAAGGCCCGGCTCGGCAGACATAATGGAGACGGTGAACATGGACTTTTCATACAGGGAGTCGTTCGAGGTGGAGCTGCCCGAGGCATACGAAAGGCTCATCTACGACGTCATGATAGGCGATGCCACACTCTTTCCCCACAGGGAAGGGATAGAGGAGACCTGGGCCTTTGTAACGAGGATACTCGGAGGGTGGAAGCAAGCGCATCGGCCGGACTTCCCCAACTACCACCCCGGCTCATGGGGCCCGAAGGAGGCCGACGACTTCATGAAAACGGACGGCAGGATGTGGCGTGAGCCGTAGGGAATCCGTGAGGTTCTGTTTAAGTTATACGAAATTCATGGATTATAGAATTGAAAACGATGAAAATAAGATGTGCGTGGGCAACATACGATCCGCTTTACATAGATTACCATGACAATGAATGGGGTGTACCCGAGCATGATGGTCGAAGATTATTTGAGTTTCTTATCTTGGAGGGTGCACAGGCAGGCCTGAGCTGGCTGACCATCCTCAGAAAACGCGATAATTATAGAAAGGCATTTGATAACTTTAATGCTAAAAAGATAGCCAAGTACGATGAAAAAAAGGTAGGTGAGCTTCTATCAAATAAAGGGATTGTCCGAAATAGACTTAAAATTGCAGCAACTATTCAAAACGCCCGAGCTTTCTTAACCGTTCAGCAGGAATTCGGCAGTTTCGATGCCTATATCTGGCGGTTTGTAGGAGGCAAACCGAAGAAAAATGCCTGGAAGACAATGAAAGAATTGCCTTCCAGGACGACTGAGTCAGACGCCATGAGCAAGGACTTAATAAAGAGTGGATTCAAATTCGTAGGCTCGACAATCTGTTATGCCTTTATGCAGGCGACCGGGATGGTGAATGACCATACCGTGGATTGCTTTAGATATAATGAAATATCGCAGGCTCAACCTAAGGTCTTCTCAAAGATTTTCTTTTCATATAATTGAAAATCCTCAAGATTTAAAGGCACCTTTCTCGTCATATTGAGCTTCATGAGCTTATAGTTCAGCTCCCTCATTTTTTTAAGCCTCTCCCGGTCGTCGTCAATCGTGTCTATCAACTGCCTGAGCCCTGTTATCTCCTTTCTAAGCTCCAATTCAGGCGGTATGCAGCCCGCGTTCTTTAAAACCCTGTATGCGAGCCTCTGCTCTTCGGGAACAAAACTCTCGTCATCAAAGCTCAAGGGTTTACCCGCCCCGGGGAGGTTATCGAGCTCCCCTTTCTCCAAGGCCTCTTTTATCCTGTTTTCGGCTATCTTCTCTATTATATCCATTAAAAAAACCACTCGAGCGACGTATGAAATGTATCAGGCAGCCCCTCGTATTCGCCCTTGTCGCCTGGGAAAAACTGCAGGCCGATGATCCAGTCAAGGTCCTCAAGCACATTATACCTCAGAGCGGGGCCCAGGAACAACCCCCCTCCGTCTATATCCAGGATGCCATAAAAATCGGTCCTTATAAGCGGCGTAAGTTCGTATCCCAGGGCCAGGGCGATAAAATTCTGATTCCTCGTAACTATCTCTCCGGTGAAAAGCGCGATGTCCCCGCGGGAGGCCCCCTCTCCCAGGTTTCCTCCGTTGTGGAGGTATTCGACGAGCACATACAGGGTGTTCGGGAAATTATAGTCCCAACTTAAGACGAACCGCGTGAAGTCACCTCCCTGGTCTGGGTCCGTAAAGACCCCCTCCCCCCTGAAGCCGCTATCTCCGATGTTACCCGCAAAATCGAACCCACTGACGTTATCCTCTCTGCACTCGCCCAGCATAATTGAAAAATCGTAGCCCGCTATGTTTGTCCTTAGCCTCACCGCTGCGCTCGTCTCTTCGTCCTCGTCCCCGGGGGCGTAGACGGCGCTAAGGCCGGAAAG
>JAUVFY010000226.1 GCA_030594025.1 Deltaproteobacteria bacterium
GCTCGAGTCAGAAGGTCTGGAGTGCCGCCTCGCAGACGAACACATCGTAAGCATCAACTGGCTCTTTTCTGACGCCGTAGGGGGCATAAAGCTCATGGTAAGTGAAAAAGATGCCGAAAGGGCCCGCGAGATGCTCCGCCACGGGCCGGCCCACCCGGATAGGACAGGAGTAAGTCCGGGTGAAGAGGTTGAGGGAACCCGTTGCCCCGTGTGCTCTTCAACGGAGGTTCACGGTAGGGGGATTCTCTCCTTCTTTGCCTCTTTACTCCCCTTTGGTAAAACAAGGTGGGAGTGCACGAGGTGCGGATACCGGTGGGAGGGAGATTGACATGAAAATCAGCAGGGAAAAAATACTCGCGTTCATGAAAGAGGGGGCCAGGGGGCCCCTTTCCATAAAGGAGCTCTTTAGAATCCTTGCGGTCCCAAAGGACAGGAGGGAGGCCTTAAAGAGGCTTATAAAGGATATGGCCGCCGAGGGGGTACTTGTAAAGACAAGGGGCAGAAGGTACGGGCTCCCCTCGAGGATGAACCTCGTAACGGGCGAGCTCGCCTGCCATCCCGGAGGCTTCGGTTTTGTCATGCCCGAAGAGGGCGGCACGGACGTCTACATAAACCCGAGAAGGCTCGGCGGGGCCATGCACGGTGACCGTGTCATTGCCAGGGTGGAGGCCTTTAAAAGGGACGGTAAGAGAGAGGGCAGGATTATAAGAATAGTCAAGAGGGCGCACGCAACCGTTGTGGGAAGGTTCCAAAGAAAAGAAGGGTTCTCTTCGGTCATACCCTCGGACGAGAGGGTACTCGATAGCATCATAATCCCCCCCGGCCAGGGGGGTAAAGCCAGGGACGGCATGATCGTTGAGACTGAAATTACGAGGTGGCCCGCAAAAAACGTGGCTCCCGTGGGAAGGGTTATTGATGTGCTCGGGGACCCGGAGGACCCGGATGTAGAGATAGAGGTGATAGCGAGGAAATACGGGCTACCCCGCGCCTTCCCTGCAGGTGTCCGGAAGGAAGTCAAGGGCGTACTGATGGAGGTCTCCGAAAAAGAGACGGTGAAAAGGGTGGACCTCCGGGGTAAGCCAACATTTACAATAGACGGGGAGACCGCAAGGGACTTCGACGACGCGGTATCCATCGAAAGGAGGGCCCGGAAGGGTTACAGGCTCAGGGTCTCGATTGCGGACGTGAGCTATTACGTCAAGGAGGGGAGCCTTCTGGACACGGAGGCCTACGCGAGGGGCACGAGCGTATATTTTCCCGACCGCGCGATCCCCATGCTCCCGGAGCCACTTTCAACAGGTATATGCAGCCTGAACCCCGGGGTGGACCGTCTGGCAATGACTGCGGAGCTTGATTTCGACTCACAGGGCAGGCTCACGGGCAAGAGGTTTTATGAAAGCGTCATAAAAAGTGCCGAGAGGCTCACATACACGGAGGTTAAAAGGATACTCGTTGACGGCGATAGTGCGCTTAAAAAAAGGTACGCCCGAATCGTGGATAAGTTAAAACTCATGGAGGAGCTTGCGCGAAAACTCATGAAGAGGCGCGAGGAGGAGGGTTCCATAGACTTCGACCTCCCGGAGCCCCAGATTATCATTGACATCGAAGGCCGGATTGAGGATATAGTAAGGTCTGAGCGCAACATAGCGCACCGCATAATAGAGGAGTTCATGCTCGCCGCAAACAGGGCCGTCGCCGGGGTCTTCTCCTCCCGGGGCTACCCCGTCCTTTACAGGGTCCATGAAGAGCCCGCCGAAGAGAGCATAAGGGAGTTCAGGGAGTTCGTGACCGGCCTGGGCTACCCCATAAGGGGCAAGGCCGAGCCCAGGGCCCTGCAGAGGGTGCTCGCAAGGGTCAGGGGAAAGCCCGAGGAGAGGCTTGTAAACCACGTGCTCTTGAGGTCAATGAAGCAGGCCCTGTACTCCCACGAGAACACGGGCCACTTCGGCCTCGCCTTCAAGGACTACACGCACTTTACCTCCCCCATAAGGAGGTACCCTGACCTCGTGGTCCACAGGCTTCTGAAAAAGCTCATGCATAAAAGGTATACGAAGGAGGAAAAAAAGAGGTCTCTCGAGGCGCTCCCGGCCGTGGCCTCACACTCCTCTGCCCGGGAGCGAAACGCCATGGGGGCCGAAAGGGAGATAGTAGACCTTAAAAAAGCACAGTTCATGAAGGAAAGGGTAAACGAGGTCTTCGAGGGGTTCATCTCCGGGGTTACGAGTTTCGGATTCTTCGTGGAGCTAAAGGAGTATTTCGTCGAGGGGTTAGTTCACGTAACCACCCTTACGGACGACTACTATAC
>JAUVFY010000035.1 GCA_030594025.1 Deltaproteobacteria bacterium
CCCTCCAGCTCTGGCCTTATCCTTATCCCTTCCTTCGTCCTCTCGAAGCGGGCCTTCACGATAAAGCCCCCGGCAAGGCTCTCGGGTATCTCCTGGGGACTGAGGAGCTCTTCTCTTTCCCTTACCGTGCAGCTGAAGTCCAGGCAGGCGAGCTCGTAATCCCTTCCGAGCCTCACGGCGGTTGTGGGGCAGGCGTCCTCGCAATAGCCGCAGAAAAGGCACCTTACTAAATCCACCTTCCACACCCTGGCCACCCTGTCGGTTATGCCCCTTCCGGTATCGTCCTCCATGGGTATAACGGTTATGCAGTCCGTAGGACACGCCTTTGAGCAGAGCTCGCAGGCCACGCAGAGCTCGCGCCCCTGGTCGTCCCTGTTAAGGGTGTGCAGGCCCCGGAACCGCGAGTAGGGTATCCATTTCTCCTCGTCAGGGTACTTAAGCGTTATGCTCTTCGAAACGTTATAGCCCAGGGTGACACTCAACCCCTTAACCAGGTCGACGAAGAATATCTTTTTTAAAAGGGCCAGCACCTGCTCTCCGTATCTTTTGCCGTTCTCACTCATATCACCATAAACCCGGTAACAAGAACCATAACAAGCGACAGCGGGATGAGCACCTTCCAACCTATCGTCATAAGCTGGTCGTAGCGATACCTGGGGAAGGTGAACCGGGCCCACATGAAAAAGTATATGAATGCCGCGACCTTTATAAGGAACCAGACGATCGGCGGCAGCGGTATGCCGAAGGGGGCGTCCCAGCCGCCGAAGAAAAGAAGCACCGCGAGGATCGATATGGTGACCATCGCCACGTACTCGGCGGTCATGAAAAACCCGAACCTCATGCCGCTGTACTCCGTATGGAAACCCGCGCAGAGGGTCCCCTCGTCCTCTGCGAGGTCGAAGGGGATACGGTTCGACTCGGCAAGACCTGCGATGAAGAATATGGCGAACCATACGGGCCCGACGGGTAGATAAAAGATGTTCCAGTTCAGTATCCCCCCGGACTGGCTCCTTACGATCTCAACGAGGCTCAGCGAGTTCGTCATCATCACAACCCCTATGGCCGCGAAACTCAAAGCGACTTCGTAGCTTACCATCTGGGCGGTGGAACGGAGCCCTCCGAGAAGGGCGTATTTGCTGTTTGAAGCCCAACCCCCGAAGATTAAGCCGTAGATCCCGAGCCCTGAGATGGCCAGCACATACAGCAGTGCAACGTTCATGTCGGAGATGTAAAGGGTGACCTCCTTATTTATAATGGGCACAGTCCAGTTCTCCCCGAACGGTATGACCACGAAGACCGCAATTACCGGGGCCAGGGCGATGAAGGGTGCGAGCTTGAAAAGCCTCTTGTCCGCCCGCTCGGGCACTATGTCCTCCTTGAGGACCATCTTTATCATGTCGGCAAAGGGCTGGAGAACCCCGTGGAAGCCGACCCTGTAAGGTCCGAGCCTTACCTGGATGTGCCCGGCCACCTTTCGCTCAAGCCACGTAAGCGGCAAGGGGAGCGAGAAGACTATGAGCCCCACGACCACCACCTTGACCACTATCAGTATCAGCTCGACTATGACTCCGGAATCTACCATTTTTTACTGCCTTGTCCGTTTATGACCTGTTTGAAACCCGGCCTTCAGCGGACGGGCTCAACCTCTCCTCCTGCCCCACATGTAGTTAATCATCTCCATGTACCTCGTGTTCATCCCCCGCACTATGGAGTGTATGGTGAAGACGATGTTCTTTAAAAGCTTGTAAGTTATCCTCGGGTATTTATCGACAAGGGGTTCGAAATCGGACTTTTCTATCACGTAAGTCTCTATGTCCGTCAAGGCCATTATGGTCGCGGACCTGCGGCGCCCGTCGAGAAAGCTCATCTCGCCGAATATCTCCCCCTCCTTCATCGTGGTCAGTGTAAAGAGCTCACCGTCGGGGGCCTGCTTGCAGGCCTTCACCTCGCCTCTCCTGATTATGTAAAGCGACTCGCCGGCCTCGGCCTCTGTAAATATCGTCTCTCCCGCACCGAAGTCCTTCTTGTTCATTATCTTCGATATGGCTTGCATCTCGTCGTCCGTGAGGTCCATGAAAAAGGGTATCGTTCTCAATGTCTTGGGGTCCACCATAACTAGTCCACCTCCCTTATTTTAAAAAACTCTAAAAAACTTTAAAAATCCGGTTCTAAAGGGGCGTTATACTAACCCTGGCAATGGCCTCCCCGCGCCTTAAGAACCTGTTTACCGGCACCTGCTCGTAGTTCTCCGCTATAAAGGCAACCCCCTTTTTCGTACCTTTTTTAGTCTTCACGGACAGCTCGGCCTCGTAGTGCATGCCCTTTACCCTGACCCTGTCACCCTGTTTAACGCCGAGCGTCTCGGCGTCCTCCGCGCTTATCTCGACCGTGGCCTCTTTTAAAAGCCCCTTCAGGATGGCCGCCCTGCGCGAGAACCTGCCGGAATGGAAAAGATGGTTCCCGGTTACGAGTTCAAATGGGTAATCCTTGTCCTTTTTCTCCTTTTTTTCCTTTTTCTCCTTAGCCGCCTTTTTAGCCCCCGTGAGCCCTTTGGGCCCTGAGCCGGAGGCCTTAACGATCGTGCCCTCCCCCCAGGCCCCTTTCACCCCGGAGTACATGTTAACCTCTTTTCTTATCTCCCCCATAATAGCCTCAGGGTCCGTTTGCGCGAATCCAGTGGAGATTGAAGAGCCTATCGCCCCGATTACCTCAAGGTCGGTCCTTGCCGCCCCGGGTGGAGACAAAAGCCCCGATATGGCCTGAACCCTACCCTCCTGGTTCGTAAAGGTCCCGTCCTTCTCGGCAAAGCCCGCTCCAGGGAGCACCAGGTCGGCCAACTTTGCGGTCTCGGAAAGAAAAATATCCTGAACGACGAGGAATTTTAAATTACCAAGGGCCTGCCTTGCAAAGCCCTCGTCCGGGAAGAGCGAAACAATGTCCTCTCCTATAACATACATGGCCTCCATCCGGCCCTCTCGCGCGGCCTCGAGCATCCCGTCGCAACCGAGCCCGCTCTCCGTGTCGGTGTAGCCGGGGCCGAAGCCCGGGTGGACGCCCATATCCCATGCCCCCCTCTGGTTACACCTGTCAAGGAGCGGCAATACTCTTAGCTCTTTACCGAGGGCCTTAAGGACCTCCACGAGAAGGGCGAGGGAGTCGATACCTTCGTCGTACCTTATAAGGTCAATACCGGCCATGACGCTTACAGAGCCCGAAGCGTTGAGCCTCTCGGCCGCTGTCTTCAGCTCACCTTCGTCAAGCCCCGCGGATGAGGCGAGCCCGCCCGTTGTGAGACCCTTAATCTCCTCAATCGCTTTAACCCCGGATAGCTTTTTCTCCTCCTCTTTATAGAGATGGAGCGTAAGGGCCTTAAGAAGCGGCCCGTTTCGGGCCGGGACGGGCCTTAAACTGTGTAAAGCGGAGCTGTCGAGCTTCATGGCCCTGGGTGAGGCGATTATGAGTCCTGTAGAGTTGTCCCTTACAGTGCGCCTTACAAAGTAGTCAGTTACCGGGTTCTCGTCCGAGACCTGTGAGCCGACGATGAGTACCGTATCGGACCCCAGGCAGTCGACAACCGAGGTGCCGCCCTCGTTTATACCGGTCGCACTTATAAAGGCCTGCGCGCTCGCCGGGTGCCACCTCGAGGTCGAATCTATGTTCGCCGACTTAAATACCCCGCGTACGAGCCTCTGCAAGAGGTAAAACTCTTCGTTCGTAAGCCTTGCCGAGGCCACGGCGCCAATCCTGTCTCCTCCGGTCGAGCCGAATTTTTCTTTTATAACCGAGAGGGCCTCTTCCCAGGTGACCGCCACTAATTCCCCGTTCTTCTTCAAAAGGGGCCTTTTGAGCCTCTCAACGCTGTTTATAAAATCGTAACCGAACCTGCCCCTTGCGCAGAGCATTATGCCGTTGAACCCGTCTTCCTCGTTTGCCACGGACCTTACGACCTCACCGTCACGCTCCTGGATGGTCATCCTGCACCCGGTCCCGCAATAGGGGCAGACCGTTTTTGAGCCCCTCAGGTCCCAGGGCCTTGCCCTGTACCTGAAGGGACGCCTCATAAAGCAGCCCACCGGGCATACGGCTATGCACATGCCGTCCTGGTCGCAGTCGAGGTATGTCTTCAAAAAACTCGTCTCCTCCTGGTGCGCGCCCCTCTCGATGGAGCCCAGCACCCCCCTGCCCACTATCTCATCGCATACCCTCACGCACCTCACGCACTGGACGCAGCGGTTGGAGTTCTTAACTATTACGTCGCTTAAGGGGTAGTCCTTCTCGTGGAACCTTATCTTAGGCTCAGCGTAAACCCCCTTGTGGGGTCCGTGCTTGCAGACCATGTCCTGTAGCTCGCACTCGCCGCCCTTGTCGCATACAGGGCAGTCGAGGGCGTGGTTACTTAACAGGAACTCGAGCATCGAAGCCCGTGCCGAAAGGGCCGTCTCGGTCTCGGTGAGAACGCTCATGTCCTGCATAACGGGAGTTATGCAGGAAGGCTGCATCTTTTTCTGCCCCTCTATCTTCACGAGGCACATCCTGCACGAGCCCACACTTATAAGGTCCTTGTGATAGCAGAAGGTGGGTATGTCGTAGCCCGCGACCTTCGCCGCATCGAGGATGAGTGTCCCCTCCGGGACTGTTACCTCTTTACCGTTTACCTTTAGCGTTACCATCTTTTTAATTTTAATTAATCTGTGTTTGAACCTTTGTAGTTAAACGTTCCCAATTAAGAGGCGACCATGCATTTCTTATTTTCCTCGTGGTAGACGAACTCGTCTCTAAAGTGCTTGAGCGCACCCCTCAAGCTCATAACCGCACCGTCACCGAGGGGGCAGAAGGTCCTTCCGAATATGTTCGTGCAGAGCCTTTCGAGCTCTTTAACGTCACCGGGTCTACTTTCACCGTCCTCAAGCTTCTTAAGTATCTGTGTCAACCAGGGTGTTCCGCACCGGCAGGGGGTGCATTTACCGCACGATTCGTGGCTGAAAAACCTCATTATGATGTAAGCGGCCTTTACGATGCAGGTCGTCTCGTCCATTACGACCACCGCACCCGAGCCGAGCATGCTTCCCTTGGCCGCAAGGTTCTCAAAATCCATGGGCGTGTCGAGGTCAGCCTCGGAGAGCATCGGCGCGCTCACCCCGCCGGGGATTACCGCCTTGAGCTTTTTATCGTCACGAATTCCGCCGCAGTGCGTGTAAATAATCTCCCTCAGCGGGGTCCCCAGAGGCAGCTCATAGAGGCCCGGGTTTTTAACGTGGCCGCTCACGCAGAATATCTTCGGCCCCGGGCTCTTCTCAGAGCCAATCTTGGCGAACCAATCCGGGCCCTTCTCGACTATCGCAGGTATGCACGAAAGGGTCTCCACGTTGTTTATGACGGTCGGTTTCCCGTACAGGCCGGAAAGGGCCGGGAAGGGGGGTTTCCTCCTGGGCTGGCCCCTGAAACCCTCGAGCGATTCAAGAAGTGCCGTCTCCTCACCGCATATATAAGCCCCGGCGCCGGCGTGGACGTAGATGTCGAGCGAGAAGTCGGTTCCCAGGATGTTTCTGCCCAGGTAACCCTTCTCGTATGCCTCCTTTATGGCCTCCTCGAGCCTCAGTCGTCCGAATACGAACTCACCCCTTATATAGATATACGCGTTTTTCGCCCCGATGGCATAGCTCGTTATAATCATCCCTTCGATTAAAAGATGGGGGTCGTTTTCAATGATGCCCCTGTCCTTGTAAGTGCCGGGCTCGCCCTCGTCGGCGTTGCAGCAAAGGTACTTGGAAAGCCCCGGGTCCTTGGGGATAAAGCTCCACTTCAACCCCGCGGGGAACCCTGCACCGCCGCGGCCCTTGATACTGGAATCCTTGACCATCTGGATGAGCATTTCCGGCTTTATGGTAAGGGCCTTTTCAAGGGCCTTGTAGCCCCCGCCCGCAAGATAGGTATCTATCCTGTGCGAGTCTGGCTTTCCTACGTTCTTCAGGAGTATCTTTTCCATCTTTTTAAGCCTGCCTTCATACTATTGCTACTATCCAGGCCTTTTTTAATTAAGGTAACAAATATATCATTTACCAGCCCGATACCATGCCGCATCTACGCAGCACTTAATCAAGCCCTTTTCTTAACGCTGGTAGCGCATGTTCCATTTATTTACCTGATGCCGCGCCATATCCAAGCAGCACCTAATCAAGCCCCTTTAAGATCTCCTCCACCCTTTCCCCGGTGAGGTTCTCGTAGTAATCGTCGTTTATCTGCATCATGGGGGCCGTGCCGCAGCTTCCGAGGCACTCGACCGTGGTGAGGGTGAACTTCTTGTCCGGTGTGGTCTCTCCCAGCTTTATGCCCAGGAGCTTTTCTATGTGCTCGATTAAGTGCTCCGCGCCGAGTAGCGAGCAGGAGATGTTCCAGCAGACCTGTATATGGTACTTGCCCACCGGCCTCTCGACGTTGTACATAGTGTAAAAGGTCCCTATCTCATGGACATCCACGGGGTTAATCCCCAAAAGGTCCGCTACCTCGCGCATGTCCTCGGCGGTAACCCGCCCCTTATCCAGCTGGGCCATCGTGAGGGCCGCCATTACGGCTGACCTCCTGGTGGGGTACTTCTTAACCTCGGCCTCTATCTCCTTTTTCAAGTCCTCTGAAAGCATTTTTATTTTTTACCTTTTTTTAACTTTTTTCCTTTTTTAACTTAAGTCCCTCATTGACCTTACTTGTCGCACTCTCCCATCACCGGGTCCAGGCTCGACACCACGGCCACGACGTCGGCGAAATATCCGCCCCGTGACATGTGGTCTATGCTCTGGAGGTTCATGAACGTGGGCACCCTTATCTTCAGCCTGTAGGGTTTTTCCGTACCGTCGCTCACTATGTATACACCGAGCTCGCCCTTGGGAGACTCGATAGCGGAATAGACCTCCCCCTCGGGGACCTTGAAGCTGTCTGAGACGTATTTAAAATGGTGTATGAGGGCCTCCATGTTGTTGTATATGGTCTGCTTGGGCGGGGGCACGATCTCTGGCATATCGACTACGAAGGGGCCCTCGGGCATGTCCCTAAGGCACTGCTCTATTATGCGTACCGACTGCCTCATCTCCCCTAACCTCACGACGTAGCGGTCGAAACAGTCGCCAACCGTGCCGAGGGGGACTTCGAAATCCAGCCTGTCATAGACGAGGTAAGGCTCGTCCTTGCGTATGTCGTACCTGACGCCGCTACCCCTTAAGTTCGGTCCGCCGAGACCCAAGTTTATGGCATCATCCGCACTTATTATGCCGATGCCCCTGTTCCTTTTGAGCCATATCCTGTTACCCGTAAGGAGCCTCTCGTACTCGTCGACCCTGCCCGGGAATACCCTGCAAAACTCCCGGCATCTTTCCTTGAACTCCTCGGTTGCGTCGTACCTGACGCCCCCCACCCTCAGGTAGCTGTAAGTCATCCTCGCGCCGCAGAGCATCTCAAAAAGGTCGAGTATCATCTCCCTTTCCCTGAAGGCGTAGAGAAGCACCGTCATGGCCCCCACGTCAGCGCTCCATGCCCCTACACCGAGGAGGTGTCCTGATAGCCTCGAAAGCTCAGCGGCGATGACCCTTATGTACTTCGCCCTCTCGGGTATCTCTATAGCGAGGAGCTTTTCGACCGCCTGCACGTAGGCCAGGTTGTTGCTCATGCCCGAGAGGTAATCGAGCCTGTCCGTGTAGGGTACGAACTGGGGATAGAAGAGGTTCTCGGCTATCTTCTCGGTGCCGCGGTGGAGGTAACCGATATCCGGCTCGACCTTCATGACCCTCTCGCCCTGGAGATCGAGGATCAGGTGTAGAACACCGTGGCATGAGGGGTGCTGCGGGCCCATGTTTAGGGTTATCCCTCTGGTGCTTATGATCTCTTCACGCCCTTTTTTTTCAATCTTATCGCTCATATGCGCCTGGACTTATTCCTTTTCCTCCCCGTAGGGGTTGTAACGGTCCTTGTAACCCTTCAAGGGATAGTCCTTCCTCAAAGGAAAACCCTCCCAGTCATGGGGCATGTAGATGCGTTTAAGGTCCGGGTGCCCTTCAAAGACGATGCCGAACATGTCGTAAACCTCCCTCTCGGAGAAGTTGGCGGACTTCCAGTGCCCGGTAACCGACGGAACCGTCTCGCCGTCTTCCAACCGTATCTTAAGCCTGAGCCTTAGTTTGTTGGTGGTTGAGTAGATCTGGTATAGGACTTCGAACCTGGGGGCCCTTGGATGGTAATCCACCCCCATCACGTCGGAGAGGTAGTCCATCTTGAGGTCCTTCTCGCTCCTTAAGAAAGAGCATATGTCGAGAAGGGACTCCTTTTTTATCAGGTGGGTAACCTCGCCCCTGAAGACCGTCGTCTCAAGGATGGATGGGGCGAACCTTTCTTGAAATCTTTTTACGAGTATCGAGTCCTTGTCTTGAAGCGCCATAAGCTGTTTTTAACGAGACTTATTCGGAAAGCCCCCTCTTCTTAAGCAGAAGGGGCTGTTCCCTTTTTATCTTCTCCTGGAGCTGAAGAAAACCGAAAAGAAGGGCCTCTGGACGCGGGGGACATCCGGGCACGTAGACGTCAACGGGGACGACCAGGTCCGCACCCTGGACCACGGCATATGTATTGTAAGGGCCGCCAGCGGACGCACAGCCCCCCTGGGCTATGACCCACCTGGGCTCGGGCATCTGGTCGAATAGTATCTTAACCGTAGGGGCTATCTTCTTCGTCATCGTCCCGGCAACGATCATCACGTCGGCCTGCCTGGGAGAGACCCTGAAAATCGAGCCCATCCTGTCCAGGTCGTAACGCGAACAGGCCGCGCATATCATCTCTATGGCGCAGCAGGCCAGGCAGAAGCTCATGGGCCAGAGGCTCGAGGCCCTGCCCCAGTTGACGACGTGCCGGGTTACCGGGTTTTCCCTCACGAGGTCCATTATCGGGTTGTCCCTCATGACCTCGAATATGCTCTCGAGTGTCGTAAACTGTGCAACACCCTCGTGGGTCTTCTTCTCGGCAACCATGAAAAATACCCCTTATATTCGTGCGAATACCCTTTTTCCCTCTAAACCCATTCGAGAGCACCCTTGGCCCAGGCATAAACGAGCCCCACCGCAAGAACAACGATGAATATGAACATTTCCACGAATACGAGGATGGAGATTGTCTTGTCGGTGAGTATAACTGCCCAGGGGAAGAGGAAAAGGGTTTCCACGTCAAAGACGATAAAAAGGATGGCTATTACGAAGTAATGGACCCTGAAAAGTCCCTCGCTCGCCTCGCCCACGGGCTCCATGCCGCACTCCCATGGAGTGAGCTTTCTCCCGTAAGGGTTCCTGGGCCTCATTAAAGAACCCATGAAAAGAACGGCCGCGCCCAGGCCGATGACGAAGCCCACCATTATGATAACGGCCAGATAAGTGAGCATAAAGATCCCTTTTTAAAGACCTTTAAAATCCGGTGAAAAGACCCCTTTTCACCGGAAGATTGAACTATGAAAAATAAAACAGCCGGAGGGTTTTGTCAAGGATAAAATTCCACCCTTTTACGGGTACGGCCATTCATGCCCCGCCCGTAAGAATACCCGGTAAGGCGGCTCTGAACTCTATGCCGAGTGCCCGGAAGATGAGAGATTGCCTGTCGAAGTAATTTTTCTCTCTTTTAATCCTGAAAAGCTCGCGCGGGGGCAGGGAAAATATGAACGGGAAGGTAAACGAAGGGATCGGGTAGTCGGTCCCGAATATAAACCTTTCTAAAATCTCGGGGTATTTCCGTATTTTAACGAGATACAGGGCCCTCGTGGGAACGGTTAAAGCGGCGGTATCCAGAAACACATTTGGATAGGCCCTTACAAGGCCCCTTATGGTGGCGAGGTATTTTTCAAAGATAAAAAGCCCCGTGCTGCCCCCGTGGGCGATAACGACCTTTACGCCCTCGTTAAGGGCGGTCCTCAAGCGCCCGGGGTCACCGAGGGCCTGCCGTTCGACGGTGAGTGCGAACTCAAAGCCCGCGTGTGACAGGAGCACCATCCCGAGTTCCGCGAGCTTCCTGTAAAAGGGGATAAACCTCTTATCCGATGGGTCAAAGCCCTGTGTGTTGGGAAGGATTTTAACGAGAAAAGAACCCCTGCTTTTACACCTTTCGAGCTCCTCCACCGCGTCTTTTCTTTCTGGGTTCACCGAAGCCCCGGGGATAAGCTCCCCGCTGCCATCGAGGGCCTTGAAAACGTAATCATTCGTGACCATGAAACGGGTGTTTTCGAGGTCCAGCTCCCCGGTGGCAGTATAGACCCCGTCAAGGCCGAATACAACGCCCTTGTCTACGAATCTTGAGCGTTTTATCTCTTCTGAGAGTCTTTTTATGTAGGTTTCGTTCGGGCGGGGGTCGGCGGATGTAATTCCGAGCGTTTCTCTTATATACCAGAGAAACAGGTTCTTAAGCGGGGTGGGGGACACTATGCTACCGCTTTCAGGCTCCGC
>JAUVFY010000187.1 GCA_030594025.1 Deltaproteobacteria bacterium
TACGAGCCCCTCGTACTGTTTTCCCTGCCAGATAAAACCGTAAAGCCCCGGGGGCTCTGCCCCGGTAACCAGCTTCGCGGTACGTATGAGCTCGTCCCATGTCCGGGGCGGGGAAAACCCGTACTTATCAAGAAGGTCCTTCCTGTAATAGAGGAGCCCGGCGTCTATGTACCAGGGCACTGCATAGGCGCTCCCTTCGTACGTAACGGCATCGACAGGACCTTTAAAGAACCACTGCCTTTCCTCGAGAGGGAAGATGTGGTCAAGGGGCTTTAGCCACCCTGCCCTTGTAAACTCCTGGACCCATATGACGTCCAAGGAAAATACATCGAAGTCCTTCGTGCCACCTTCGAGGTTTATCACATAGAACTGGTGCTGCTCGTCGGTTGAAGCCGGCAGGGTTTCGTCGATTACCAGGATTCCAGGGTTTTCCTCCTCGAACCGGTCGAGAATGGCCCTGAAGGCCTCCGGGTCGCCTGCGATTTTGCCGTGCTTGAAGACGATTGTAACCGCCTCTTCTCCCTCATTCTCATTAACCTCGCCTTTGCAGCCGGAGATTATTGCGATTAAACAGAGTGCGGCAAGAAAGGCTATGAAAAAGCGCGTTTTCAACTCCGTGCCTCCGCCTTAGAGATAGATAACCTTATCACCCTTGCATTCCGTGGCCACCCAGAGGGCGAGGTAATTCTTTATATGACCGGTTATGAGGAAGTTCCTCCTTATGTGTTCTTTGCCGTTCTCGCCGAGTCTCAGGCCGAGCTCGGGGTTTTGAAGGAGCTGGCGGATTCTGTAGGCGCAGCCCTCGACCGAGTGGACAAGGTAACCCGTGACCCCGTCTATCACCTGCAGCGGTATGCCGCCCACGTCGCCAGCTATGACCGGCTTTTTCTTCCAGAGCGCCTCGGTCACGACGAGGCCGAACCCCTCCCTGAGGGACTTCTGAAGCACGATAGTCGCGCCCCTTTGAAGGGCGTTTATCTCCCGGTCGCTGAAAGGCGGAAGAAGCAGTATATGTATGTCCGGGTTCCCGGCCGCCTTTTCCCGGACCTCCTTTAGTATCTTCGCGCCCTCCGGGTCGTCGATCGCCGTACCCCCTGCGAGTACGAGACTGCAATCGTTATATTTTCTGGCCAGCCTGAAGGCGTCTATGACCCCCAGGGGGTCCTTGAACTTGTCGAAGCGTGAGACCTGCAGGAGGACGGGCTTTCCCATGGGTATTTTGAAACGTTCGTATACCTCTCTTACCTCTTCGTTGGTGAGCTCGATGTTTTTTTCACTCAACGGGTCTATCGAGGGGGGCATCGTAAACTGCGGTATGGGGGTGGCCTGCGCGAACCGGGCCACAGAGAATATGGCGGCGTCGTACTTGTCAACCTCCCTTTTAAGAAAATACCAGGTCGTCTTGTCCGGGGTGGAGATGTCGATATGGCACCTCCATACCCATACCCCCCTTTTTTTCGAGTCTATGAGAAGAGCCGGCTGCGGGTCATGTATGAAAACACAGTCGGCATCGAGGTCGACTTTCTCCGCGTTCTTCCTGTTAACCTCCTCCCAGAGGTCCCATTCCTTTTTTGTGAGCTGGCGGCCCTGGCCCTGAAGGGCGTTGTGGAGGTTCTTTGTCACCTCGAAAAAGGGTTTGGTCCCCTTTATCACACTCCAGCGCACGTCCACGCCGAGCTCTTTAATAAGCGGCACCATCCTCTGCAGGAGCTCTGCCACGCCGCCGCCAACGGCGGTGGAGTTCACGTGGAGCATGGTCCTTCCCTTGAGCTTGCCGGCTATACACTCAATCGCCCTCAGCTCTCCGGGCTCTGCTATGCCTTTGTAATCCTCGAGACTCATTCCAGTTCCAGCTGTGCTTCAACCATCTCAGCGATCTTATCCCTCAGCACCTCTGTGGAGTACATGTACGGGTCGAGTGAACTTATCCTTTGAGCGAGCCCGGAACACTCCTCCAGGCATTCGTCGAAGTAACGGCTGAAATCGTCCTTCGCTTTTCCTATCCTGAGCCTCGCCTCATAGAAATGGAAGTAAATGCTCGACGAGTCCACAAGCCTGAGGACCTTCAAAAACTCTTTAAGATTGGACGCCTTAAGGCCCGTGGGTATGACCATTGTGACGCCCTCGTTGAAGAAGAACTCCTTGCCCGGAAGGACCGGCCTCGGTGAGGGGTTTTCCTTAAGGAATTCCGTTACCGTACGTATCAACTCACGCCTTACGTCCTCGATCCTTGAGAACTCGAACGGGTTCAGGTTGGCGAGCCTCTCGGCAAGGCTCTTTTCTTCAAGGGCGTCTGCGACCCACTCGGCCAGGTCGTTGGGATACTGGGGGGGGCGTACGTGGGGCTTGAGGAAGTACTGGTGCATGTGGTGGAATATGCTCTCCGGGCTAACCTGCTCGAGTATCTCGAGGAGCTCTATCGTATCGCATGCCCTCCTGCCGGTCATCTTAACAAGGGCCGTACATTCGTAGAATCTGAAAGGTTCTGGCTTCGCCAAATCCTAACTCCCGACAGCGTTCATTCATTAAAGACTATAGCGGTCATGGCGGCCCATCTGTGAACCGCCGCGAGGGCCACCCGCCTTGCAATCAAAAGAGAAAAACCGACGGCTAAGGAAGACGCCACCGAAGACTATGAACTCTTTTAACAGGTTTTCAGCCATCTAACTTGACCTTAATTTTACCTTAATTTTACCTTAATTTGCTTAAAATAAAAAACCCTTCACCGCCGGGAAGATCCCGGCGGACGGGCCCCGGCCGGGTGCCTTGTGACCACCTGAGCTAAAAAGTTAAAAAGTAAAAAGTTAAGACTGTACAGGTTAAGCCGCGCTCAACGGCTTCGGAAGTGTGTTCCGGTCGGGGTAGAACCTAAGGGTTCCGCGCGAGAGAAA
>JAUVFY010000165.1 GCA_030594025.1 Deltaproteobacteria bacterium
GCTCTCGGTGTGGATGGGGTGTGTGGCGAAGAGCAGGGCAGCGGCAAAGGGAATATAATCTTGGGGGTTTTTGGCATAAGTCTCTCCTCCCATGTAGCGGTTAGTTATCGTGGAGGCGATCAGGAATACGAGGAGAGAACTGCCCACATGGAGGAGGATTCTCGACAGATGGTACCCCCAGGGATTGAGACCGAAGATGTGGTAGTCCGCCATGTAGATGAGGTGAACGATGGGACGGTAGTAATTGCCCGTTCCTTCCCCTTTAAACGCCCAAATATCCGAAAAGAAAAGTTGAGGAATGTGCCTCACATCCTTGATCCAGGGATTTTGCAATATGAGGTGCCTGTCGTCATAGACAAAACTGTTGGACAGGGCGTTGAGGTAAACAGAAACAGAGACTAAAACCAGTATGCTTATGAGGACAGGTCTTTGGCTCAATAGCCTTCTTACTGAAGAAAAATCGTGTGAGTCCGGTCTATCAATCAAGATAGCTACTCCACCAGCGCGACTATTAAATCCATTACGTTCGTACCCATGGGGCCCGTCATAAAGAGGTCGCCGAGGGCGTGGAAGAATATCTTTTTGGCTATTTGTTTCCGGGGTCTTTTAATTTTGGATGCCATCCAGGATTTTTAATTAAGCGTTTTTGAAGGGAGTTTGAGGTAAAAGGGGATCCATGACCCGGGGATCCATGACCCTTACAAAAAGCTTCCCTCAATAGCTCTCATAACGGTTCGTAATGGGCATCCTCCTGTCTTTTCCGAAGGCCCTGGGGGTTATCTTTATGCCCGGCGGGGCCTGCCTCCTCTTGTACTCGCTCCTGTCAACCATCCCGATGACCCTCTTTACGATCCCGTTTTTATACCCCATGGCCACGATCTCATCCAGGGACTTATCGTCCTCCACGTAAGCCTTGAGTATCGGGTCGAGCATCTCATATGGGGGGAGCGTGTCCTGGTCGGTCTGGCCGGGTTTTAGTTCTGCCGAGGGGGGCTTTACAAGCACCCTTTCTGGTATAACTGGCTTTCCCGCACGGATATTAATGTACGAGGCGAGCTCATAGACCATCGTCTTTGGCACGTCCTTTATAACTGCGAACCCCCCGGCCATGTCGCCGTAAAGGGTCGCGTAGCCCACGCTCATCTCGCTCTTGTTCCCGGTCGTTAAAACGAGCCAGCCGAACTTGTTAGAAAGGGCCATTATGATGTTACCCCTTGTCCTTGCCTGAAGGTTCTCCTCGGTAACGTCGGGCGGCCTGTTCCGGAAGACGTCCTTGAGAAGACCGAGATAACTCTCAAAGGCCTTGTTTATAGGCACTGTAATGACTTTTATACCGAGGTTCTTGGCGAGGGCCAGGGCGTCTGCCTTACTCTCAGGCGAAGAGTATTTGGAAGGCATGACCACCCCTGTCAGGTTTTTGCTGCCCAGGGCCTCGGCCGCAACCGCGGCAACCAGGGAGGAGTCAATCCCCCCGCTCAAGCCTATGATGCAGTGGCGGAAACGGTTCTTTTTAACGTAGTCCCTCGTGCCCAGAAGTAGTGCCCTCAGGACCTCCTCCAGACGGTTAAGGGGCTCTGCGACCGCCTTACGCGGCAGGCCCTTTTTCTTGCGCTTTACGCGCTCGGGGTGGAGGGTAAGCTCCCTTACGGATGCCACGCTTCTTTCCAGTTTTTCATGCCTCCTCCTTGTATCGCGTAGCCGCCTCCTTATGACACCCGAAAGGTCCAGGTCCTTTACAATGAGGTCCTCTTGAAATGGTTTCCCCCTGGCTACGACGGCGCCCTCTTCGTTGATTATCATCCCCTGGCCGTCGAATATGAGCTCGTCCTGCCCGCCCACGGTGTTGTTGTATGCCACGATAACCTCGTTATCGAGGGCCCTTGTAACGAGCATTTCCTCTCTCAAGAGGGATTTACCCACATGGTAGGGCGAGGCGTTTATGTTCACGATTACGTGCGCCCCGGCAAGGGCCTGGACACTGGCCGGGCCTTCCAGGTACCAGATGTCCTCGCATATCCCCACCCCTACGATTACATCCCCCATAACAATGTTAAGGGGGCCCCTTCCGGACTGAAAATACCTCTGCTCGTCGAAGACCCCGTAGTTGGGAAGGAACATCTTGTGGTAGACCGAAACGACGGTGCCCTTGTGGATTATGGCGGCCGCGTTGTATATGTCTTCTTCACTGTCCACAAAACCCACGATCGCTGTGATACCGCTCATCTTGGGGCTTATCTTATTAAGCCACTCGATGTTGTCCTCTATGAAACGGGGTTTTAAAAGGAGGTCCTCGGGAGGATAGCCGGTAAGGACAAGCTCAGGGAAGACCACGAGGTCGGCTTCCATCGAGCGGGCCTTGTCGGCGAACCTGAGTATCTTTTCCGCGTTCTTCGACAAAGCACCCACGGTGGGGTTTATCTGTGCCATGGCGATTCTAAATGTTCGCATGCATTAGAGATTATCAGAACAACCCCACCATGTAAAGAGGCTTAAGGGCCGCTACGTTAGGGACCGCCCCGTTGCCGGAACGATGGATATACCCGCAATTTTACAATATAATGTTTTAGTGATTATGCGGGTTCGCTTCCTTGTTGAAAAGGACCGGCAGGATATCATGTTAAGACCTTTTGAATAGACGCCCATGGCACCCATACTCACACACGAAGAGGCCCGAAGGGTCTACGATAGGATAGGGGAATGGCAGGACTTCCAGTTCTACGAAAACAAGGCCCTCGAGGACCTCGTCTCGCACGGGTGCTTTGACAGGGCCGGTTCGGTGCTTGAGTTCGGCTGCGGTACGGGACGCCTTGCGAAAACTTTGTTTAAGAAATACCTTCCCGGAGACTGCCGTTATCTAGGGCTTGATATAAGCCTTACCATGGTAAGGCTCGCAAGAGAGCGCCTTAAGCCCTGGCAGGCAAGGGCCGAGGTGGTTCTTACGGACGGCTCCGTGAAGCTCGACGTGCCGGATTCAACCTTCGACCGCTTTGTCTCAACGTACGTGCTCGACCTTTTGAGCGAAGAAGAGATAAGGGCGGTCCTTGGAGAAGCACACCGGGTGCTAAGGCCCGGGGGGCTTGTTTGCCTGACGGGCCTTACCTGCGCGAAGGGGCTTTTCGGCCGGAGCGTCACAAGGGTGTGGGAGCGGGTACACTCGTTAAGGCCCGCGCTTGTGGGCGGCTGCAGGCCGATAAACATAAAAGAATACCTCAAGGGCGGGAGATGGCATATAATCCATCACAATCGTATAACCGCCTTCTGTTTAAGCTCTGAGGTTCTCGTGGCATCACGGCTATAAAATTTTAACCTGGACGTCATTATAGGGGGAACCATAGGGCCTTGCTTTTAATCTTCACCTTAGCTCTTTTTTTGAGTGCGACCCTTCTTTTCTGGGTACAGCCCA
>JAUVFY010000161.1 GCA_030594025.1 Deltaproteobacteria bacterium
CGCTACCGGCGCTGCTGGTCCCGTATCCGTATGCCGCCGACGATCACCAGACGGCCAACGCGGGGGCACTGGCTGACGCCGGCGCCGCCCGGGTCCTGGATTCGCGCACGCTCGGCTTCAGGGACGTGCCCCCGTCCGAAGGGGGCGGAGGGGGCAAAGTGGGCGAAGTGGGCGGAGGGGGCAAAGCCAACCCCTGGAAGGTAAAGGAAAAGGGGTTTTCCTACCGGTGGCTCACCTGGCTTTATCACTTCGGGTTCGTCATGTGCTTCGTGGGGTTCATACTTACCGGTTTTTTTAAAATCGACGGCGATATAACCCTCGAACCGGGCGAGCCCGTAAGCATAGTACCCGACGAGGAGGAAAAACTCGGATGGCTGAGAAGGACCGAACATGCCATACCTGACTTCAAGCTCGTACTCGACGAGTTCATAACCGAGTATACGGAGCTCCCCCAGCTCGACTACCCCGCCGAAAAGGTATCGAGGCTCGCCGTGGCACTGGGCTGGAAGGCCCCCTCGTACAGGTTGAAGGCAGAATCTCTCTTCCCGAAAGACTGGAAGTCCGCCCTGAGGGTCGTGAGGGACGACTCGACCGTGTATGAAAAGACAATCGAGGTTAACGACCCCTTGAGGTTCGGGGGCTACACCTTCTACCAGCTCGGCTTCGAGCAAATACTCAAGATAGGGGTGGACAAGAACCCGATACTGCTTGAGACTAAGACCAATGAGGAGCTCAAACTGCCAGGCATCGAGGGGACCTTCAAGTTCGGCACCCTGAGGACCGGGACCCTTACGAGGCTCGACGGCACGGTCGAAAAACTAAAACCCTTTGTAATGGTAAAGCGTACAATAAAGGACGGCGACGGGGAACGCACAGAGGAGCTCGGCAAGCTCGAGCTCAAGGGCTTTATAACGGTCAAGGGCCGGAGGGTACGCTTTGCCAGCGCCCGGGAGGACTCGGTCCTCAGCTACCGCTACGACCCGGGTGTGCCTTTGCTCTGGGTGGCGGGGATACTCGTTTTTTCGGTAATGAGCCTCAGGTGCTTCGGCAGGTGGTACATGCTCGCCTACAGGATAGAAGAGGTGGCAGGGGCGAGGAACCTTCTCGTCTGGATATCGGGC
This sequence comes from Deltaproteobacteria bacterium, assembly GCA_030594025.1. GTDB lineage: Bacteria > Desulfobacterota > GWC2-55-46 > GWC2-55-46 > JAUVFY01 > JAUVFY01. Next base: position 1,122 of record JAUVFY010000161.1, read on the forward strand.
AAGGGGCTCAGCGCAGACCCGGAAAAATTAAGGAACAGGCTCGGCCATTACCTTGCCGGCCTCTAACCACGGCGTCCCTTTCCCTCCAGAGAATCCAGAAGAAAATCCCCTGAAACGCAACGATTACAAAAGTTATGGACCTTAATGCATTCATAGAGGAACTAAAATCAAGAAAGGATTTTTATTTTTTTAATTTAAAGGCGGGAAAGGGGTTCATTCACCACGAGGTAATCCCCCCTGTCCGGCCCGATTACGGTACCACGAAAAAACCCCTTTCCAAAGAAGTTCAAGAGGCCCTCCACGGCCTTGACATCAAAAAACTCTATAAGCACCAGGCCCTCGGCATAGACCTCGTAAGGGAGGGTAGAAACGTCGTTGCCATGACGCCCACGGCGAGCGGCAAGAGCCTCATATACAACATCCCGGTCATTGAAAGTGTCCTCGAAGAGCCCGGGAGCCATGCCCTTTACCTCTTCCCCTTGAAAGGACTCGAGCAGGACCAATTAAAGGCCTTCGGCGAGCTTACCCGAGGGCTCCCAATCGAAACGCCCGGAACACCCGAACCCCCTACTTCGAAAAGGCGAAGGTCAGCCGCTCTCGGGCCCTGCGAGATATACGACGGCGACACTACCGACTACAGGAGAAAGAGGATAAGGGAGACCCCCCCTCCGGTCGTCCTTACGAACCCGGACATGCTGCACCTCGCGATAAACGCCTACCACCGGAAGTGGGAGGGTTTTTTCGAAAAACTAAAATTCGTCGTAATAGACGAGATACACACCTACCGGGGGGTCCTCGGCTCACACGTGGCACAAGTCTTGAGGAGGATGAGGAGGGTTGCACAAAACTACGGAAGCGAGCCCCGTTTCATCGCCTGCTCGGCCACGATCGCCAACCCCGTGGAGCTCGCACGCATGCTCACCGGGGTGGAGTTCGAGCTCGTCGATGTAAGCGGCGCCCCTCAGGGTAAAAGGAATTTTCTCTTCCTTAACCCCATACCGGATATGAGCCCCTACACCGTTGCGGTAAAGCTCTTTATCGCCTCCGTAAGGGCCGGCTTCAAGACCATAGCGTTTACAAAGGCCCGGAAGATTACCGAGCTCATGCACACCTGGGTCAACGAGGGCGCCCCGGACATATCCGGCTCAATAAGCTCCTACAGGGCCGGTTTTTTGCCGGAGGAAAGAAGGGAGATAGAAGGTAAACTCTTCGCAGGCGAGCTCTCGGGGGTAATATCGACGAGCGCCCTCGAGCTCGGGGTCGACATAGGCGGATTGGACGTCTGCATACTCGTCGGCTATCCAGGCACCATAAGCTCCACCTGGCAGAGGGCCGGACGGGTGGGGAGGAAGGGAAGGGACTCGCTCATTATAATGGTCGCGATGGAGGACGCCCTTGACCAGTACTTCATGCGCCACCCCGCCGACTTTTTTCGAAGGAGCGTTGAAGCCGCGGTGCTCGACAACCGTAACGAAACCGTTTTGAAGGCGCACCTCCCTTGTGCCGTGGCGGAGCTTCCCCTTAGGGGCGATGAATCTGTCTTTGACAGGGAGACCGTAGAGCCCGTTTTAAAGGTACTCGAGGAGGAGGAAAAAATAAGGTACTGGGCCAAGGGCGACATGTGGTACCCGAGAAAGGGCTACCCGCACAGGGACGTCTCAATAAGGGAGGCAGGAGCGACCTTCAGGATTATAAAAGAAGACCGAACGCTCCTCGGCGAGGCGGCCTCGACACGGGTCCTACGGGAGCTCCACCCCGGGGCCGTTTACCTCCACAGGGGAAGTCAGTACCGGGTGGTGAGCCTTCACATGGGAAAAACAGAGGTCCTCTGCCATGCGGCCCCGGACATAACCTACTATACCCATCCGAATACCGAAGAAGAGACAGAAATCATCGAGACAGAAGAAAGGAAAAAGGTCCGGGGGTTCGCGGTCTCAACGGGCAGGCTCAGGATAACCGAGACGGTCCTCGGCTACAGGAAAAAGGACATATATACCCGTAAGGACCTGGGCGAGTTCCCTCTCTCGCTTCCGCCGCAGGTCTTCACGACCACGGGGATATGGATGAAGGTGGAAGAGGACATAATAAACGAGATGGATAAAAAGGGTTTTAACGTTGCCGGGGGGCTTCACGCCCTCGAGCACTCGGCCATCGCCACGCTCCCTCTTTTTGCCCTGTGCGACAGGATGGACTTAGGGGGTGTGAGCTATACCTTCAATCCGGAGCTCGAAAGCCCTGCCATATTCATCTACGACGGCCACGAAGGAGGGGTTGGGTTAACGAGAAGAGGTTTTAGTGTGATAGAGGAATGGTTCTACACGACGATGCGGCTCATGGAAGAGTGCACCTGCGAGGTATCCTGCCCCTCTTGCACCCAGGACCCGAAGTGCGGCAATAATAACGAGCCGCTCGACAAGAGGGGGGCGCTCCTGATACTTAAGAGATGGCTTTAGGAAGTTTTA
>JAUVFY010000067.1 GCA_030594025.1 Deltaproteobacteria bacterium
CCCTTATGCACCGGCAGTTTTAAACGCAAAGTGGGCTGGAGGGGGGCAAAGTGGGCTGGAGGGGGCATGTTTGCAACCAACCATTATTTCTGGTAACATAAAACCTAAAAAATTTTACAGATGTATATGTACTGAAGTACAAGGTTTTATTCATAAAGAACGGAGTTTCCCGGTTCTACAACCATGAGAGACGTGCTTAAGACAAGAGGCCAGCTCAAAGGTGAGCTGGATAGGCTTAGAAAACGCATCAGTGAGCTGGAAGCCTCAGAGACCGCGCACAAAGAGCTGGAGGAGGCACTGCGTGCGGCCGTCAAAAGGGCCGAAGACGAAAGGACAAGAACAGAAGCGATCATCAAATATATAGGAGAAGGTATAAGCGTACAGGATGTTGATTTCAGGATTTTATATCAAAACCAGACCCAGAGGAGCTTTAGCGGGGACCATGCGGGCGAGTTCTGTTACAAGGCCTATGCGAAAAAAGACAGTGTCTGCGAAGACTGCCCCGTGGCCATGTGCTATCAGGACGGTAAAATCCACAAGGTGGAAAAGAGCGCGCTTGTCGGCAAGAAATTGCAACATGTCGAGATATCGGCATCTCCTTTAAGGGATATAAACGGGGAAATCACAGGAGGCATAGAAATTGTCAGGGACATTACCGAGCGCAAGAGAGCTGAAGCTGACCTGAAACTTTTTAAAAATCTCATAAACCAATCGAATGACGCCATTTTTGTCATAGACCCTGAAACGAGCCGGTTCCTGGACGTAAATGTCAAGGCCTGCGGGAGCCTGGGATACAACCACGAAGAACTCATCAAGATGGGGGCTACAGATATCGAGGTGATACTGCCGAATGATTTTTCATGGAAGGAACACGTCAACAAGGTCCGGGAAAAGGGATACATGGTTTTTGAAGGCAGGCACAGGCGAAAGGACGGCAAGGTTTTCCCCGTGGAGGTGAACGTAAGGCATATAACCCACGGAGAAAAGGATTATATGCTTGCGGTAGTCCGTGACATTACCGAGCGCAAGAAGATGGAGGAGGAGTTTAAAAAGCTGGCGACCGTAGACCCCCTGACAAAGGCCTACAACAGGACGAAGTTCGACGAGATAATAATAATGGAGATGGAAAGGGCCAAGAGGTTCCTTCACCTTCTGTCTTTTATAATGTTCGATTTAGACCACTTTAAGCAGATAAACGACACGTACGGACACATCGTGGGGGATTACGTTTTAAAGACCACGGTAAGTCTTATCAGGAAGCATATAAGGAAAACGGACTACCTTATAAGATGGGGCGGCGAGGAGTTCATGATAATTTCCCCGGAGACGGGTATCGAGAACGCAAAGCTGATATCAGAGAGGATAAGAGAGACAATGGAACACCACTGTTTTAATAAGGTCGGGAAAGTGACGGGGAGTTTCGGGATAACGGAGTTTAGAAAGGGTGATGATGTGGATGATATCATAAAGAGGGTGGACGACGCCCTCTATAAGGCAAAGGCAAGAGGCAGAAACCGGGTCGAGACGAGCGCATGATAGCCAGCCCCCGCCATTAAACAAATGACCCGGGCCATACCGCCCCCGCCGGCTTTACCTCCGCGCAGTCAACCATTGACAAATCCCGCCAGAATGCTAAAGATTGTATGTTACAGCGGTTAACGAGGGCCCTCGGAAAAGGTATGATTCCCGATGAACATGTTCATACTCGATAACGAGCTCTACGTGAGGTTCGGCTTTTTCTTCGGTATCTTCTCGGTTATGGCCCTCTGGGAATTGTACGCGCCGAGGCGGGCCTTGACGGCAAGGAAGATAGCACGCTGGTTCATAAACCTCGCAATAACCTTTATGAACCCCCTGGCGCTCAGGGTGCTCTTCCCCCTGCCGGCCACAGGTGAGGCGCTCTTGGCGGGGGAGCGCGGCTGGGGGGTCCTGAACATTTTTCAATTAAACGGCTGGACCGCCTGTATAATAGCAATAGTATTGCTTGACCTGACCATATACCTCCAGCACGTCTTCTTCCACCATAATAGGCTCTTCTGGCGGCTCCACATGGTCCACCATACGGACCTCGACATTGACGTCACAACCGGGGCCAGGTTCCATCCCTTCGAGATAGTCATTTCCATGGTAATAAAGATGGCCGTGGTCGTAATGGTCGGGGCCCCGGCATGGTCGGTCCTGGCCTTTGAGGTCATCCTTAACGGCACGTCCATGTTCAACCACAGTAACGTTTTCATCCCTTTAGGTGTCGATAGGGTGGTACGGAAACTCGTCGTAACACCGGACATGCACCGTGTGCACCATTCGGTTCTTGTCCATGAACACAACAGGAACTTCGGTTTCAACCTTTCCATATGGGACCGTATCTTCGGCACCTACCGGGACCAGCCCGGCCGGGGACACAATTCAATGACCATCGGGCTCAAGGAGTTCAGGGACGAGGGGCGCCTGACACTACCCTATGTGCTGGCCCTGCCGGTTACCTGGAAGAGGGGCTGAGCGTCCCGGAATTTACCGCGTGAGCTACGGGCCTGTTATCGGTCCCCGGTTTTTACGCATTAATCAATCAAATACCGGCCGTTTTTCCTGGCTAAATTGCTTGACAGCCCTCACGGCCCCGGTATAAACTGTGACCTTCCATACGGTCAGGGCTAATACACATTACAGGTTAATGTGCTGGTCCGGGGCTCAAGTTTCACCAACCGTGCCGGTTTTTCAAGGAATTCCCTGGCGAAAATTACAAGGACTCCGGAGGAAAAAGATGCAAGAGGTAAAGGTGGGCGATACCGTCAGGGTCCATTACAAGGGCACCCTTGACGACGGCTCGGTATTTGATGAATCGGCCGAAGACAAGCCCTTGGTGTTTCTGGTAGGTGAAGGCAGCGTAATCTCTGCCGTTGAACAGGCCGTTCTGGGGATGAAGCCCGGGGATACGAAGACCGAGAAGATACCCGCGGAACATGCGTTCGGTCCTTACCAGAAAGAGTTGGCCATGGAGGTGGAGAGGAAATTTTTTCCTCCGAACGTGAAACCCGTGGTCGGCCAGAAGGTGCAAATCCCCAGGGATGATGGAAAGAAAATGAGCGTTACCATAACCGATGTATCGGATGAGAAGGTCACCCTGGACTCGAACCATCCGCTGGCCGGCAAGGACCTGGTATTCGAAATCAAGCTCGTCGAGATAGAAAAAATAGAAGAATAACCCGGCAGGCTACACTGAAAACAGATGATCCCCCTCGTGGGCCCTTTTAACCGAAGGCACGACGAGGGGGATTTTTTATATTCTCTCTGGCAGTTTTTAGACTCAATCAAGCTCGAAGAACCCCTCCTCGAACTCCATTCCCACCTCGAGGTCGTCCATGAAGACCCTTTCTACAAGTTCCCCTTCGACCCCGAAGGCCTCGCCCTTGACAGGTAAATTAAGCTCCTTGTCGAGCCAGATGATATAGCGGTTTATCTCACCGTAGACCGTGTAACCGTCGTCCCCCGTGACGGTTACAACGAGGGTCTCCCTTGCTTCGACCTTTTCCGTGCCCAGGGTTTCGAGCTTGCCGTGTGATTTGATGTCTTTAGCCGTCCTCTTTTCCGTTTATGACCAGGTTGTGGGGGACGATGCCAGGTTCTTTTCTTACCTTTAGCTCTACGGGGATGCCCCTGGTTACAACTATGTGGTCAGGGTCGAAATAATAACTCCCCGCTACCACCTCGACCCTCTGTACGCCATCCTCGTCCACCGTGGCTTCAAAGACCTTCCCTTCCTGTGCAAGGCATATAGGAGGAAGGAGGGAAAGGAGGGAAAAAATAATCAGGAGTTTTAACGGTCTCATCTTAGACTTCCGTGTTTAATTAAGTACGTACCTTCAAGCCCCCGGGATTATAAAATTAAAAAGTATAGCAGAGAAATCCCCGGGGGGGGAAGACCCTTCAGGCGGGCTCTGCCTCGCCCTTTAGCATACCATTACTTTGACCGGGTTTTTATCATGTCCCCTGGAAAAGGACCGTATTGTTAAACTTCCAAATTTTTTGTTTGTTTCTTCGAGTATTTGGACCGGCCGCAGACCTCGCACTTCTCTATTTCCAGGAGTTTATTCAGGTACTCCTGTATGACGATGACAAAGGTGGCATGGCTCCAGGTAAGCGGTGAGACCGAAAGGGGCTCGTTGGTGTAGGGGTTAACCTGCTCGGCCAGGACCCCGCTGGGCAACGCCCTGTCCGCGACCCAGTGCATGATCTCAAGAGCCTTATCAAGGTCCTTTTCATCCTTCGCCCGGGCGATATAGTACTGTGCCAGCCACAGGGTCGTTATAAACCAGGGGTTGCCCGGGAGCTTTTCACTTACTCGATGATAGCCGTCGCCCTCATAGCGGGCCAGCCCCCCCACCTCTGTCCTTAACCAGAGTTTCTCGTAGACCTCGTCCATGGTGCTCTTAACCCGTTCATCTTCGGGGCCGTAGGCACCGAAAGCGAATATCCCGAACACACTTGCGTCAACGGTCGTGTCGATCTCCACCCCTCCGCTGGCGTTTAAGTTAATCATGCGTGCAAAGCGTTTTTCCTTTTCCAGATAGAGATACCTGTCCATGGCCTCCCTGACCTCGCGTGCGCCGTGGCGGTATTGCTCTGCGAGGGCCGTCTCCCCGAAGGCATGGGCGAAATTGGCCGCCGCCGTTAAACCCCCGTAGACTGCGGCCACCGTAAAGGTGAGTATCCCCTGGCGTTCTTCCCAGAGGTCGTAGCTCGCAAGGGGGAGCCTTGTTTTCGGGTCGCGGTAGTTTAGCAGCATATCGGCCGCGTTTTTAATCAACGGCCTGTACAGGGGTTTTATAAATTCGATATCCTTGAAGAGCTCATAATGCTTCCACAGGGCCCAAACAACGAGTGCCGTCTCGTCCTCCTGGATGGGGAGCTGAAGGGTCTTGTCTTTAAGCCAGGGGTGCCAGGAGCTCGCCAGCGACCCGGAGGGGGTATATTTATGAAGGAAATAACCGTCCTTTTCTATAATGCTGTTACAGAGATTAAAAAAGCGCCGGGTGATTTCGTGGTAGCCGGCAAGGTCGAGCGCATATGCCACGAGGGCCCCGTCGCGGGGCCACATATAACTGTAGGTGTCACGGTTGAAATATACGACGTCCGAGTCGTTTGCGGCGATTATGCTCCCGCAATTGTCTATCTGCGTGCGGGCAATTAAAAGGCTCCTTTTATAAAGCCGGGCTAGCCTTTCCGGCAGAAGGTCCAAATTGAGTCCCTCCTTGTTTACCCATAATCTCCAGTAATCCAGGGTTCTCTTGAAGATGGTCTCGGGCCTCTTTTTCATTACGATGCCGTTCAGTCTTTCGACCTCGTGCCACTTCTTTCCCGCACATATCCAGTAAAAACATTCGTCCTTCGCCCCGGGCTTGAGCTTTAAATGGATGGCCACTACCGAGTCGACCGACCCCTGGGCGATCGGGTTGCCGCTCAAAAGGCCGTCCTCGGCGTCCTTCCAGGTCCCCTTGAACCTACCATGCCCTTTGTTTCCCGTTGCGAACCAGTCGATGCCGTACTTCTTGTTCGCAAATACGTTAATCAAGAAATACCTCTTATCCTTGTAGTGCAAAAGCCCCTGAACCTCGGGCCGGTATGCGGCCGTGTCACCTATGTCGTTTCCATAGATATGGAAGTCGTGACAGAGAAAGAGCCTTACCTCCTTTTCCTCATCCGACAGGTTCTCAACCGTCAGTTTTTTAAGAAACACGTTCTCATGGAAATCTACCAGGTCATTGGCCTGTATCCTGAGTTCGAGTTTTTCGTTAAGGAGCTCGACGTCGGTTACGAGGGAGTCGTCAAGGTAATCCATTTTTATCTTCCATCGCCCGGGGAGCCAGCTGAAGTGACCGTTTACCCAGACGCCGAAGCGGAAGGGCTTGCACTTGGTGTGGTTTTCCTGTCCCACGTAGGGAAAATAAAATTCGCGCAAAAGATAGTCCTTACCGAATGCAACCAGAAGGTTGCCGTTACTTACAGGTATGTCACGCGGCATGGGCTTCTCCCCGGTTATCTCCGTTTAATTTAATTAAAACCTTCTGCTACTTCCCGCGCCCGTTTCTGTGCCTCTTCGATATTCTGCTTCTGCACATCGGGCCCTCCGGCATCCATGGGTTGTGCGACGACGAAGGTTATGTCCGTAAGCCCCACGAAACCGAATATGGTGCGCAGATAAGGTTCCTGGAAATCAAAGGGCCGTAGCTCTTCGGTCGAGTATTCGCCGCCGCGGCTCGCAATAACCACCATCTTTTTCCCCTTCACAAGCCCTTCAACACCTTCGGCGGTGTACCTGAAAAGATACTTGGGCTGCACGATGATATCGATATAATGTTTTAATGTATAGGGGATGTTGAAATTCCACATGGGTGTACTTACCAGGTATGCGTCCGCGGACATGAACCTGTCGATCTCGGCTATTATTTCCTCCCAGGCATCCTTCGCCTCTCCAAAGAGGTCTTTGCCGCCGAGAAGGATATACTTGCCGTCCACCCTCTTTACCGTAAGGGAAGGAAGCTCTTCCTTAAAAAGATTCAATTCCTCCACCACCCAGCCCTCGTGTGTGGATTGAAAGGAGTCGAGAAAGGCCCGGGTTACCTTGAGTGTCCTTGACTCATCACCCCGCGGTGTGGCGATAATGTGCAATAGCTTTTTCATCTAAGACCTCCTCCCGGATTTTCAGGTTTGCTACCGTAATTCATATGAATTC
>JAUVFY010000166.1 GCA_030594025.1 Deltaproteobacteria bacterium
CAATTAAAAGAATTTTCCGTAGCTCACTCATGGGATCTTTTCTCCTTTTCTCCTTTCCCCTTTTTTTCCGTTTTTCCTTTTTTTTCTTTAGGCTTATCGCTCTACGCTTTGTAGAATAAAAGGGTAAAAAAAAATCAGTCTTCCCTAAGCCTCCCCTATGCCCCCCTCGGCCCCACTTAGGCCCCCCTCGGCCCGTCTCAGCCCGTCATGTCGCAATGTGTCCTGCAGCCGTTTACCATCTCCATGTGATGGGAGCAGTGTTCCATGGTGCAGTCGTCCGGCAGATGCCAGGCAGAGGAGACGGGTAGCGTTACGCTTAAGATAAGGACCAACGCAAAAAAGGCGCTCTTTGCCAGGACACTTAACGGGAGACGCTCATTCCGGTCCTTTCCGAAGAGGATTCTTCTTACCCTGTCTTCTACCGGGCCGGAGCCGGCAATGGAAGCGGGCTGGGCTGAAAGTCCGTACCTGGCCGGTCTGGCCACTTTAACGAGGGCGCCAGCAAGGGTTAGCGGCTGGCCGGTCCGTACTATGGCCTCATCATCGGCCTCGACCTCCCGCTGGCTCCTTTTTTGCCTTACGAACCACGCTGCCACGGGCAGATAAAAGAAGAGGTCTTTAATGAGAGACAGACAGAAGAACCGGAGCGGGTCTTTCGTGTCCCTGTGGTGCACTTCGTGAAGCAGGACGGCCCTCAGTTCTTCCCTCGTGAGGTTCTTCAGAAGCCCCGTGGATACGTATATCCTGGGCCTGATGAGCCCGTGCGTGAAAGCGGTACGGATGTTGTCGTCCTTTATAATGGAAACGCTCAAACCCCTGTTGTAGACCGGAAGCCTCCTCATGGCCCTTAAGCCCCTTGTCCATCCGCTTATACCCCTTGTTAGCGACAAGGCGAGTCCGCTTGCAAGAAGCACCACTCCCGAGAAGAAACCAATGGCCTTTAAGACCGGTTCATAGGGCAGGCAGAGCATCAGGATGCTTTCGCACCAGTCAAGGGCCCTCAGAGTAAACTCTGCAAGGCCAGGGAGGCTCAGCCAGACGCCCGCCGCGGCTGCGACTATAAAGGTTATAAGAAAGGTTGCGGGTACGTAAGGCATCACTTCGTCTCCGTATCGCCGGTTTCGAGTTCCATCTTCTTTTCCTCGATGAGCCTGGAGAGCCTGTCCAGCTCCTTGGGGTCCCTCTGGGCAAGTATGTCCACAAAGGAGGCTACTGCAGAGCCCTTCCAGAGCTCGACCACCCCCTCGAGGACCTCCTCGGAGACCTCCCTCGTAAATTCCTTTTTTGTAAGGATGGGGCTGAAGGTGTTACCGGCTGCGCCCTTTGTCCTCTTGACGAGACCCTTTTTCGTAAGCCTCTCGAGGACCGTGAGTACGGTGGTGAAGGCGATATCTCGGTTCTGTCTTATATCTCTGAGGACCTCCTTACCCGTAGACTCGCCCCTTTTCCAGAGAACCTCCATTATCTCCTCTTCGAGGTGGCCCAGGACCTTGCCGAGCCCCTTTTTTGAGGACCTGAAATTATTTGCCCTGTACTTAGTCATAACATATAAAGTATTCGACACCTTGTAGAATGTCAAGTTAAAAAATTTTAATTTTTCTATAAAAACAGGGAGTTTTTAAAAGATACCGGCTTACCCTTTGCAGTTCAATTCCCTTTTAATGTTGTCGAGCATTTCCGTGGCGACCGTGTCCATCGCGTGTGACATGAAGGGACTTGCGAGGGCATCTATGAAGTGGCTGTGAAGGTGGAACTCTATTTCAAAAGAAACTTTTGTGCCGTTGCCGCCTTCTGTGGATTCGAGTGTGTAGCTTCCGGCATTGTAAGTGCCTGAGACCGACCTCCAGGCGAACCTCCGGGGCCTTTCGAATTCGATCACCTCCGCCTCCCACTCAAAGCCTATCCCGAGGTACTCTACTTCCCACCTGTACCTTCTTGGCGAGACCTCCTTTATATCCCTTATAAGCTTTGAGTAGTTCTTGAACCCCTCGACCCGGGCGATGATGTCAAAGACGTCTTCGAGAGGGGCGTCTATGAGGATATCGTGTCTTATGGTGGCCATGTAAACCCGTTAAAGACTAACATCAAAGCCTTATTCAGGTCAATAGTTTTACCTCTTTTGATTCCGGGCTTGACAAATCAAGGAGGAGTTTTTAAAATGAAATATTATTGGTCTTGCAAGGGCCCATAGCTCAGTTGGAAGAGCCACCGGCTCATAACCGGTCGGTCCCTGGTTCGAGTCCAGGTGGGCCCACCATAAATAAAGGGATTCGGGAACACACCAGGGGTGATTCCGGCATAAAGATTCGGAGGTGAGTTTGTCCAACCCGATTAACCTTCTCGAGCGCGTCCAGAGGATAGACCTCGAGATAGAGGTGATAAGAAAAGACGAAGAGGCGGGCCGCAGGGGAGTTGAAGAGGGCGGGGCCGAGCTTAAACGGATGGAAGACGAGATGGCTCTCATCTCGAAAGAGATAGAAGATCTTAAGGTGGCCCGAAGCGAGCTCGAAGAGAAGATAAGGCTTAATACCGAAAAGATAGCGGACGACGAAAAAAGGCTCGGCGAGGTAACCAAGGAAAAACAGATAAACGCCCTTACAAAGGAAATCAATAACGCCCGTAAGGCCACGAAGCTCCACGAGATTGAGCTTACCGCAATTAATGAAAAGATCGAGAATAATTCAGAGGAGCTGAAAAACAGGGAGACACTTCTCATCGAAAAGACCGAAGAGGCAGAAAGGGTCAAAGTAGAGCTCGAGGAGAAGCAAAAGGGCTGGGAGGAGGCTATAAAGGAGAAGCAAAAAGAGAGGAACGACGTTACGGCCTCTTTAAACCCCGCACTTTTAAAAAAATACGAGACCATAAGAGAGAGGCGGGGGGGGCTCGGGGTCGTTGAGGTCAAGGACGAGACCTGCCGGGGCTGTCACATGAATATCCCGCCGCAGACCTATATACAGCTCATGAGAGGCACCGAAGAGATAATCACCTGCCCCCACTGCCACCGGATGCTGTTTTTCGCGAGCACCGAAAAGACCTCGAAAGAACCCTCCGGGAAAGAAGCAATTTAATGAATTTTGCCTTCGACCGTCCCGCTAACTAACAACCAATGCGCAAAGGGGGCAAAGGGGGGCAAAGAGATGCAAAGGGGCGCAAAGGGATGCAAAGGGGCGCAAAGAAAAAATTTTTGACCCGCCGAGCGCGTCTCAACCATTAACCGGTTAATCCATTTAATCCATGCCTTCGGGAAAAGAACAGGACCTTAGAGTAGTAAAGTGCTTTCTCGAGGAACTCAAAAGGACCCTTGACCTCAAAAAGACCATCGAAAGGCTCGGGATGACCGATGAGGAGGCCCGGG
>JAUVFY010000082.1 GCA_030594025.1 Deltaproteobacteria bacterium
GGGTTATTGCCGGATTATTCCGACGGAGATATCCTGAGGCTCCAGTACTACAATACCGAGGTGATCTATGACGAGATAGGGACCTGTTCGCCTTTTGCCTCTGAGCTTGTAAATTATATAAAATCACTCGACCCGAAATGGAGGGCGCTCAAATCATAAACGGGAAATCTTTTTATTCGAAACTTAAGAAAATAATACCGGGTGAGCGCCTTGACAACCATTGAGGGCGCTTTATAATTTAATTAGCTGAAAGAGGTTAAATCTGATTTGCAGGAAACATATTACCCTTTAAAAAACTGGAGGGTAAAATGAAGAAGCCAGAAAAACCTCTGTGAACCGTTGAAGATATAACTGCGGTTTAAGGCGCGTGCGGGGCAAGGGTTCCACCTGGATTGATTTAATTAAAACCCCTTTTCGGGTGTCTGACCATATCGCCGGTCTATCCGCCTTTAATAGAGCCCTATATCGCCAGCTTTTGACTTGAAAAGGAGGAGCAGATGGAAAAGGAACTCCCAGAATTTCTTCAAAAGGTCATAAAAAAATACCCGGAGGTCTGGGACGGTCATCAGGGCATAGACTCTACCGTCGGCAATATGAAGGGCCTTGACGCAAAGACCCAGCACCTGGTAAAACTCGCAATCGCAATAGGTGCCGGCCTGGAAGGCGCCGTTCATTCCCATACCCGAAGGTCCAGGGAGGCCGGGTATAGCGATGAGGAGATATATCACGCAGCGCTTTTCGCCATAACGACCGTAGGCTGGCCTTCGGCAATAGCCGCCCTTTCTTGGATAGATGATATCCTGAAAGGGATTAAAACCGAAAAATAGTTTTTTAGTAAGATACAGGTACGCAAAAAGCCCCGGGACCTGGAAGGCTCCGGGGCTTTTTAATTTTTACTGCCCATCTCAAGGCCCTGTTCTTACCACACGCTCCAATGTTTTACCCCATTTACGTGCAAAGTATTATTTGCTATGACGGTCCCTACCCTGCTACCGAAGAAAAGGCTTGTAGTGATACGGGCGTATCTATACCATAAAAGGTTGAAAAGGTAAATACCATGGCCCGGAGAGGGGAAAAAAGAAAATGGAGGTTTGCCGTCGACAGGGGCGGTACGTTTACCGACGTCGTGGGTGTCGACCCGAGAGGTAAATTCCATACATTAAAACTCCTTTCGAGCTCCGCCGATTACGAGGACCCATCGATCGAGGGGATAAGAAGGATCGTCGGGGGCGGGCCCGGAAGGGCTCTTCCCGGGGGCCTGGTTCATTCCATAAGGTTCGGCACCACGGCGGCGACGAACGCGCTACTCGAAAGGAAGGGCGGGAGGGTGGTCCTTCTTATAACAAAGGGCTTCAGGGACCTTCTCGAGATAGGCTACCAGTCAAGGCCCGACATATTCACTCTCTGCATCCAGAAGGCCTCCCAGCTCTACACCGACGTCGTCGAGGTGGAAGAAAGGACCGGCCCGGACGGCACCGTGATAAAGGGACTCGACACAGAGGGGCTCGAAAGGGAGATAAAGAAGATAAGAAAGGGCGTGGACGCAGTTTCGGTCGTCCTCATGCACTCCTGGAAGAACCCCTCACATGAACTTCTCGTTGAGAAGGCCCTAAAGCGCCACGGTATAACCACTGTCTTTCTCTCCCACAGGACCGTAAACCTTATAAAGATGGTTACCAGGGGCCAGAGCACCATGGTCGATGCATACCTGAGCCCCGTAATGGCAAGGTACTTTGAAGGCATAAGAAAGCATATTGGCAACGTCCCCATAGAGTTCATACAGAGCTCCGGCACCCTTACCCCTCCGGCAACCTTCAAAGGAAAGGACGCCGTATTTTCAGGCCCTGCAGGGGGGGTTATAGCCACCGGAAGGGTCTCACGGGAGGCGGGGCTCACCGGCGCCATAGGGTTCGACATGGGAGGCACCTCGACCGATGTTTCAAGGTATGACGGAGGTTTTGAAAAGGTTTACGAGCAGACCGTCGGCGGCATAGAGCTTCAGGGAGAGGCGTTGAACATCGTTACAGTGGCATCGGGCGGGGGGAGTATACTCTGGTTTGACGGTCAAAGGATGAGGGTCGGGCCGGAGTCCGCCGGGGCCCATCCGGGGCCCGCATGCTACGGCTTCGGCGGCCCCCTCACGGTGACCGATGCGAACCTCTTTACCGGGAGGATCGCAAGGGAGTACTTCCCTGAGACCTTCGGCCCGAAAAGGGATTGCTCGATAGACGGGGCCATCGTGAGAGAAAAATTTGAAACCATCGCCCGCGAGATAAACACGTCCACAAAGAAGGGGCTTACCACGGAAGATGTGGCCCTGGGGTTTTACGAGATAGCAAACGAGAAGATGGCCCTTGCCATAAAGGAGATATCGGTTTCCCGGGGTTTTGACGTAAGGGACTACTCCCTTGTGACATTCGGAGGGGCCGGCGGACAGCATGCGACAAGGATCGCCGAACGGCTCGGCATAAAAAAGATAATCTACCACCCCTTGAGCTCCCTCATGTCCGCCTATGGGATAGGGCTCGCAAGACCTGCCGAAAGGTCTTTAAAGACGGTGCTTATGCCTTACGACGCAAAGACACACAAAGAGATCCGTTGTCTCTTTAAAGAGATGGAAAACGAGACCGTACCCGAAAGGTGGCGAGCGGAAGTCATCTCGAAGATGGAGATAGACCTTCGTCCGATGGGTGCCGATACCTACCTGACGGTCGAGTTTAGTGGATACGGGGATACGGTCAAACGTTTCAGGGACCGCTACAGGAGGCTCTTCGGGTTCTTCCCCGGCAAGACCCCGCTGGAAGCCGTAAACCTGAGGCTTGAGGTCCAGGAAAAGGGCCTTTTCTTCCCAGCCTTCAAAAAAGAAACACAGGCGGAGGGGAAAAGGGCCGAGCCCGTCTCTTGCCGGAAGATAACCTACCCCCACGGCACACTCGATGCGCCCGTATACGAGAGGACCTCTCTTCCCCTCTCCTTCAGGCTCAAAGGGCCGGCGGTCGTCGTTGACGAATACTCCTCACTCGTCGTTGACCCTGGCTTTGAAGGCACGGTACGGGGAAACGGTCTCATAGTCCTGGAAAGGGTTTTATCGAAAAAAGGACGTAAGCCTGCGGCTAAATTGAAACGAGCCGGCCCTGACCCGGTCTTACTCGAGGTCTTCGGTAACCTCTTCATGGCCGTTGCCACGGAGATGGGCTATACGCTCAAGAATACCGCCCATTCGGTTAATATTAAGGAGAGGCTGGATTTTTCATGCGCCGTCTTCGACAGAAACGGCGACATCGTCGCAAACGCACACCATATCCCCGTGCACCTCGGCGCCATGTCCGATACGGTAAAGGCCGTAAAGGAAGACAACGAAAAAACCATGAGGCCGGGCGACGTCTACCTCTCGAACAACCCCTACCGGGGCGGCTCGCATCTGCCGGACCTCACCGTGGTAGAGCCAGTTTTTTCTTCCGGGGGAGAGATAATATTTTTTGTAGCCTCAAGGGGGCACCACGCCGATATCGGGGGGAAGACCCCGGGCTCGCTTCCGCCCATTGCGCGGCATATCGACGAGGAGGGGGTCTTGATAGACGGGCTCCTTATCTTAAGGGGCAAGAGGTTCAGAGAAAGGGAACTGAGGGAAATACTCTGCGGACACCAGCTAAAATACCCGGCCCGGAACATCGAGGAGAGGCTCTCTGACGTGAGGGCCCAGATGGCCTCGTGCGCGAAGGGTGTAAAAGAACTTGAGGCAATCATCGAAAGATACGGCTGGAGTACGGTCTTCGAGTACATGGGCCATGTCCAGGATAACGCGGAATTTGCCGTAAAAAGGGCGCTCTTTAAGTTCATGGGAGGTAAAACCATCTTCGAACGCTCCTTCGCGGACAGGCTCGATGACGGCACGAGTGTAAAGGTGAGGGTAACGATCGGGGCCGGCAAGAGCCCGCCCGAGACCCTCAGGGCCCGCATAGACTTCACAGGGACCGACCCCCAGCACACAAAAGACAACCTGAACGCACCGTTACCGGTAACACGCTCGGCGGTGCTGTATGTTTTGAGGGCACTTATAAGGGAAGATATACCGCTTAACAGCGGATGCCTAAAGCCCGTGGAGATAATAGCGCCCCGGGGCACACTTCTTAACCCCGTGTACCCGGCCCCGGTGGGCTCCGGGAACGTCGAGACATCCCAGAGGATCGTCGATGTGCTCCTCGGCTCGCTCGGTATAGCCGCGGCCTCGCAGGGTACCATGAATAATTTACTCTTTGAGGTCGAGGGTGGGGTTCCTTACTACGAAACCATCGCCGGCGGCTCGGGGGCAATCAAAGGTTGTCCGGGTGCCTCGGGGGTGCAGGTGCACATGACGAACACCAGGATGACCGACCCGGAGATACTCGAGTTCAGGCACCCGGGCGTAAGGCTCGAAAGGTTCAGCCTGAGAAAGGGCTCCGGAGGCAAAGGGCGTTACCGGGGCGGTGACGGGGTCGTAAGGGAGGTAAGGTTTTTGAAACCCGCGAAGGTATCGATAATCTCCGAAAGGAGGGCCCTTCAGCCATACGGAATGGCCGGAGGAGGTAGCGGCATGCGGGGTGAGAACCTTTTAAAGAGGGCGGACGGGAAATTAGCTAAGCTCGGACACAGGGCCTTTATGGAAGCTGAAAAGGGAGATGCCGTAATAATCAAGACCCCGGGCGGCGGGGGGTACGGGGAAAAAGGTCCATAAAAGTAAAACCCCTCTTATCGTGGGTAAAACCAAGTGGACAGCGTTGTAAAAAGGGCTGACGATGCCCTGTACAAGGCAAAATCAAAAGGCAGAAACCGGGTGGAGACGAGCGCTTGAGAATCAAATCCCCTGAGAATCAAATCCCCTTAGTATTAAATCCCCGAGTATTAAATCCAATGACCCGCATGAAACATACTCCCTTCAAGCAAAAGCCCTTTAAGGCAGGTCCCGCCGGGTTAATAAAAAATTCCACTCAATATCCTTCTTACCGTCGCGGCGTGGGCCTTGAACGGGTTCGGAGGCGGCTCCGGAAGGGTAAGCTCGTGGGTCTCTTTAAAGGGGGTGCCTTTAATCTTCATGTTATAGGCAAAGACCAGGAGGCGCTCGAGGTTCACCGCATCCTGAACGTTATAGGCAAGAAGCGTCTCAAGGGCCTTTGGGTTGCGATTTTTTTTAAAATCCTTCCAGAGAAGGACCGCAAAATACCCGTCAATGCCGGTAAGCTCGGCCCTTTCAATGCCCAGTATCTTCTCGCACATCTTGAGCCCCCCGGTATAGCCCAGGCTCTTAAGGACGTAGCGTAAATCTATGTGGGCCTGGTCCATTCTTATCCCCAGCTCTTTTTCTATGAATGGGACGTCGAAGCACTTCCCATTGAACGTGACGATGAGCTTATGGCGTTTTATGTCGCGGGTGAAGTCTTCAAGGTTCTCACCCTTCACGTACCAGGCAACTCCCTTTCCGTCGTAAAGGGCGATCGTGGTTATGTGGTCTCCCGGGCCGCCCAGGCCGGTCGTCTCTATATCGAGGTAAGCCGCGGAGTGCCGGAACTCGGGGAAGAGGCGCCAGTGCTCCCTTGAGGGTAAAAGCTCGGAGAAGTAGGCGTGGTCTCTTTTGTCTAAGTGCCTTGCGGACCGGCCTATGTGTTCGGTGAGGGATTTAATCTTCCAGGGCGGTAGCGGTATACTCGAGGCCCTCGAAAACCCCTCCCAGCTTTTTATACCCGAGGACCACAGGCTCTCCTCGGAGCTCTTGCCTATGCCGGGCACATGGCAGAAGGTGTTCCTTAACATCTCTCAGCTGTCCTTGAAGAGTCCTTTTAATTTGTTTACTGCGTCTTCGGCCTTCTCTTGCGCTTTATTACCTTTTTTACCTTTTTCACTTGAAGATTCCCTGAACTCGAAATAGTCGCAGAAGTTGGCGCGGTCTTTGTCTAAAACCCTATCGGCCTGGGGCTCCCTGCATTCGTTGTATGCGCTCTCGTCGTAGAAGGCGCAGTTCAGACATACCTTCACGTCAGAGCCGCAGAATGGGCACGTCTGGCCCCTTCCGGGCCTTCCGGTTATATCCAGCTCCTTTTTGCAGGAAAAACAGAGATTCGCCATAAAGCCATAAACTCCACACTCTTAACCGGACGTCTTCTTACATTATAAAAATTATAAAAACATTGTAAAGACATTATAAGATAAGCCGCTTGTGTTTTCAATCACAACGGCAGGCACGACCGGGGCGGTTGTTTTGGAAAAAA
>JAUVFY010000157.1 GCA_030594025.1 Deltaproteobacteria bacterium
GGCTTTTTTTAACCGCCCTCTTCCTTTTTGGACTCGAATACCCCGAACCCCTCCCTTTTCCACCTGAAATAGTCTTTCAAGATTTTTGCGTGGTCGAAGGCGAGCGGCTCCGGGAGGCTCTCCTCGGTAAACACCCCTATCCCCTTTGCATCGTCCCTTGCCTTTGGAACCCCTTCGGCCTCTGCCACAAATACTATTGATATGGTGTGGAAACGGGGGTCCCTTTTCGGCTCCGAGTAGGCGTGCATCTGCGTTTTAATGCTCACCCTGAGTTCGGTCTCCTCGGCCGCCTCCCTCCGTGCCGCCTCTTCGAGGGTCTCGCCCACATCGACGAACCCCCCGGGTATGGCCCACCCGTAAGGGGGGTTTTTACGTTCAATTAGTACTATTCCCTTTCCGTCGAGCTCTATTATTATATCCACCGTTGGTACGGGGTTTTTATGGTTCTGCATTTTAAGCCCCGGCGGGTTCCTTGCTGATGGCGACGGACCTCAGGTACTCGGCGCATTCTTCGGGGAGGCATGTGTTTATGTACATGCCGCTTCCCATCTCGAAACCCGCTGTCATGGTAATCCTGGGCACCACGCTCATGTACCAGTGGCAGTACTCGTTTTCCGAGTCCTTGGGCCTGCTCGAGCGGATGACGTAGTTATAGTCAGGGTCTCCTATCCCGTTGTAGAGCTTCGCAAGGAGGGTCTTCAGGTGGAAGGCGAGGTCCTTTATCTCCTCTTCGGTTACCCTGGAGAAAGAGGCCGAGTGCCTTTTCGGGAAGATCCACGTATGGAAGGGGGAGAGCGCCGCATAAGGTATGAAGGTTACGAAGTGTTCGGTGTCGTTTATGACCCTTGTGCCTTCCTTGAGTTCGCTTTTGGCCAGGTCGCACATGAGGCAGGAGCCCGTATCGTCGAAGTAATGCAGCGCCGCCTCTATCCTGTCCCTGAACTGTACGGGTACGACAGGGGTGGCGATGAGCTGTGAGTGGGGGTGTTCAAGCGAGGTGCCCGCCCTTTCGCCGTGGTTTCTGAAGATTATCACGTGCTCGACCCTCGGGTCGTTGTATGCATCGAGGAACCTGTTGCGGTAAATGCTTATCATGTCTTTAACGTCCTTGAGGTCCATCAAGGCCGGGCTCGTGTTATGCAGCGGTGATTCTATTATCACGTCGTGCACGCCCACGCCGGAGACAAGGCGCCTGTTGTCCATCCTTACCCGCTTTTTCTCTCCTATGTTGGAGAGGGCCGGGTACTTGTTGTCCACCACCCTTATCTTCCATCCGTCTTTGCCTTCCAGGCGGAACCTCTCCTCGGGGGTTTGCGATTCGTTTCCCGGGCAGAAGGGGCACGTGTCGAGGTGCTCGGGGAGCGTCCTGGGGGCCTTTGCCTTGTGGAAGTCCCCGGGCCTTTTCGCCCTCTCCGTGGCAATGATTACCCATTCCCTCGTTATTAGGTTGAGCCTGAGTTCCGGCATCGCCCGGTCTCCCCTGTTTGTACGTCTTGTTGAAAATAGGAACCCTGTTTGCGCAAAAAACCTCGTTGATATAAAATGTAGCAGAACCCGGGGAGACCTGCAACACAAATACGCCTGCGCGGCGCAGGAAAAAGGTATGAGCGATAAACAAGGAGGGCCTTCGATAAAACCCTTTGTCTTGCCTGCCCCCCATTTTTTGTTTTTAACCTGAAAAATAATAGAAAAGGATGAGCGTTATAACGACGAGATTTACAACAGCCCCCGTGAGGATTACGATGTCCAGGTGTCCGGGTTTTAATTTATTGAATTTCATCGCCTTATGGTAATATATTGAGGCTTTTTTTGTCATTCTCGAAATCCTTCTTTTTAACGTCCAGGGGCTTAGCCTGGTCTTCGGGGGATGATTAAATGCCTTCTTACGCCAACGAGAGGCACTTTACCCCTTCTGTAAATTCCATCTCAGTAAAAGCCTTGTATAACGACTCTTACATAGTTATAATTTTTGAGTGGGACGATACGACAGAGACCATCCCCGGGGACCGGACCTCAGAGGAGATAGCCGGAGGAGTGCCCTTCAAGGACGCCGTTTCCGTACAATTCCCCGGTTCGATTGCCGGAGGGAGCGAAAAACCCTCCTTCGCGATGGGGGATAAGAAAAGACCCGTTAATATCTGGTACTGGAGCCCGAGCAGGTGCCGGTCTTTATATATGGCCGGTTTTCATCGGGCTCTTCGTGGCCGGGGGGGAACTCCTCTGGCTCAGGAGCGCGCGTAAAAGACAGACGCCCTAAGGGGAAAAAGGGAAAAAGGGGGGAAAAGGGACAAAGGCGACAAAAATTTTCAACAGGAGGTGCATAATGACCAAACGTACTGAGTTTATACTCGAGGGTGAGGATTTCAAGAAACTCACCGCCGCCAAGGTCATGGAGATCGACGTTAAGTCTGTTGGTCCGGAGACTTCCTGCCTGGAGATTGCCAAGACCCTGATAAAGGGGAATTTCGGAAGTGTTCCCGTTATAGATAAAGCTAACAGGCTCCTTGGCGTCGTATCAGAGTATGAGCTCCTTAAGGCCATTATGGAAGGCAAAGACATGAAGGGCACAACCGCCGATGAGATCATGACCGAAAGCCCGGTCTCGGCCTCCTGGGATACAAAGGTAGAAGGGCTCGCAAGGCTTATGCTTAAAAAGAACTTCATAAGGGTCCCGATAGTGGTTCCCGGCGAGAGGGGCGAAAACCTTGTCGGGATCGTTGCGAGAAGGGACCTTATCTTCAGCTACCTGAAGGCCCTGGGATATGAGTCCTCTGAAGACTAAATTCATGGCGGCACGGTTTGAGTGCCATACGACCTTATGGGAGGAAAGCCGCTCAAATCTTTGACAAGGGGTGAGTTATGAAAAAAGACTCCGAGTTTAAAAGCGGGGAAAGGGATTTTAAAAGAATGACCGCGGCCGAGCTAATGGAGCCCGACGTTAAGAGTTTCACACCGGATGCCCACTGGGACGATATCGGGGAGGTCCTGCCCATGGGAGATTTCGGAAGCGTGCCCATAGTCGACGCCGAGGGTATGCTCGTGGGGCTCGTTTCAGAGCACGACCTCCTTACGGCCCTTTCCGAAGGCAAAGACTCCAGGACCACGACGGCCGGAGAGATCATGACGAGGGAAGTTATTTCCGTAACAGAGAGGACGAAGGTGGAAGATATCATAAAAATCTTTCTCGAAGAACAGGTGATAAGGGTCCCCGTGGTAAGGAAGGGCAAGCTCGTGGGAATAGTTGCAAGAAGGGATGTTGTATTCGGCTACCTGAGGGCCGTAGGAAAGCCACCTGAGTAAAAAAGATATTATTTTTATAGTGTTGAGGTTTTAACGGATATGGATAAGGAAGGGAAAAGCGTGGTTTATGTCTGCCGTTTCAATGGTGAAGGGGGGGACTGGCGAAGGGGTGTCTTCGCCCTACTCGATGCGAGCTGGGCAGTCGGGCTTTCCGGGAGGTTGGGCGGGGCCAAGCGGGTCCTTATAAAGCCTAACCTCGTCGAGGCCATAAGGCCGCCCGTTACGACCCCTGTGGGGCTCACATCGGCCATCGTTGATTACATAAGGGAAAAATCTCCGGAGACCGAGTTAATAGTGGGCGATGGCACGGGTGCGGCCGAGCATGAAAC
>JAUVFY010000030.1 GCA_030594025.1 Deltaproteobacteria bacterium
CCGGCGATAACGTAACGATTTCGGTCGAGCTCATAACCCCCATAGCGATGGATAAGGGCGTGAGGTTCGCCATAAGGGAAGGCGGAAGGACAGTGGGCGCCGGCGTGGTAACTGAGGTAATAGAGTAAAAAATCGTTCCGCAAGATAGGAGCGGACAACGGACAGCGAAAGACGGTATAAGAGATGGTTGAAAGCCAGAAGATAAGGATAAGGCTCAAGGCCTATGACCACAGGCTCCTTGACAGGTCTGTAAAGGAGATAGTAGAGACCGCAAGGCGTACGGGAGCGGTACTTAAGGGGCCTATACCTCTACCCACAAAGATAAACAAGTTCTGTGTGCTCCGCTCGCCGCACGTTGACAAGAAGAGCAGGGAGCAGTTCGAGCTGAGAACGCACAAGAGGTTGATGGATATACTTGAGCCCACGCAGCACACGGTGGACGCACTTATGAGGCTGGATCTTCCCGCCGGTGTGGACGTCGAGATAAAGCTCGATTAAGTGACTTTTAGTTTTTAATTTTTTAATTTAAGAGGTAGGTCATAGAGATGTTAGAAGGCGTTGTGGGGAAAAAAGTAGGAACGACCCATATATTCTCTGAGGGGCATCAGATACAGGTAACGGTTATAAAGGCGGGCAAGTGTTACGTGACCCAGAGAAAGACAATGGACAAGGACGGCTACGATGCGGTCCAGCTCGGTTTCGGGGAGAAGAAACCGGCCAGGACAAAAAGGCCCTTGAAAGGGCACTTCGAAAAGGCGGGCACCCCTTGCTTCTATCATTTGGTCGAGTTCAGTGGCGAGGAGCTCGATAACTACAAGCCGGGCCAGGAAATAAGCTGCGCCGATGTTTTCAGGGTAGGAGACATTGTGGATGTAAGCGGCAGGTCGAAAGGCAAGGGTTTTCAGGGTGTTGTTAAGAGGTGGAAGTTTCGGGGAGGGCCCGCAAGCCACGGTTCCATGCACGGAAGGACACCTGGCTCCATAGGGCAGAGCTCGGACCCCTCGAAGGTATTCAAGGGGATGAAGATGGCTGGGCATATGGGTGCGGAAAAGAGGACGGTTCAGAACCTGGAGGTGGTGGGGATAAACAAAGATGAGGACATAATGCTTGTCAAGGGTTCTGTGCCAGGGTCGGTTAACAGTGTTATTGTTCTAAAAAAGGCTATTAAAAAACGGTAAGCGATGACGCTGGACGTTTTAAAAATAGACGGGTCTAAGGCGGGTCGTGTCGAGGTAAGCGAAGAGCTCTTCGACGGCACTGTAAATGAATCCCTTTTTTATGAAGTGGTAAAGATGCAACTCGCCGGGAGAAGGTCCGGTACCGCCTCCACAAAGACCAGGAGCGAGGTGAGAGGCGGTGGGGCAAAACCCTGGAGGCAGAAAGGTACCGGCAGGGCACGGGCAGGCACCAGGAGTTCCCCTCTTTGGAGGCACGGCGGAACGGTCTTCGGTCCCAAGCCCAGGGACTATTCTTACAAAATACCGAAGAAGGTCGTAAGGGCTGCGCTAAAGAGCGCTCTACAGTATAAGATAAACGAGGGCAATATAAAGATTTTCGAGACCATTGATATCGAAGAGCCGAGGACGAGCCTCGCAAAAGACGTCTTCAGCAAGGCGGGTCTTGAAAATGCGCTCCTCGTCGTAGACAGGGAAGGCGGCAATAACAAAAACCTTGAACTTGCCACAAGGAACATGAAGGACTTCAAGGTCCTCGATGTGGGGGGCATAAACGTATACGACGTTCTCCGCTATAAAGATCTGGTCATGACACGCGGGGCATTCGAGAAGGTAACGAAAATGGTCTCGTAGGCTGGGTTGCCTCCGGGAATGTTTATACCATGAAGAACTCTTACAATATTATAAAAGGTGCGGTAGTTACCGAAAAATCCACCGCCCAGGGTGCCGAGGGGAAGTATGTTTTCTGGGTAGACACGAAGGCGAACAAAAAGGAGGTAAAAGAGGCGGTGGAGAAGGTATTTAATGTGACGGTCCTTGGTGTAAACACCCAGAAGGTCCCTGGTAAGCTTAAAAGGATGGGCCGGACCTCGGGCAAAAGGCCCACGAGGAAGAAGGCTTACGTCACGTTAAAACAGGGTGACACGATAGAGATATTCGAGGGTGTATAGAGGTACGATATGGCCATAAAAAAATATAAACCAACGTCGCCGGGTATGAGGAGGAGGACGACAGTGGTCTTCGAAGGTCTCTCGAAAAATAGGCCCGAGAAGTCCCTTACCGAGTCGAAGAAGCGAAACGGCGGGCGGAACTCCCTGGGGAGGGTAACCGTAAGGTGGCTTGGTGGAGGACACAAGAGACTTTACAGGGTTATCGATTTCAAGAGGCTAAAGCGCGGGGTTCCGGCCAAGGTCGCTGCGATTGAGTATGACCCGAACCGATCCACGAATATAGCTCTTGTTAATTACGCCGACGGAGAAAAGAGCTATATACTTGCACCCGAAGAGCTCAAGGTCGGGGATACTGTCATGGCTGGTGAGGAAGCCGACATACGCCCTGGCAATGCCCTGCCAATAAAGGCTATTCCCCTGGGCACCTTCGTGCATAATATCGAGATGAAGCTCGGTAAGGGGGGGCAGCTTGTAAGGAGCGCAGGAGGATATGCGCAGCTTCTGGCCCGGGAGGGCGGTTATGCGACATTAAAACTCCCCTCGAGGGAGGTAAGGCGCATACGCCAGGACTGTTACGCCACTGTAGGACAGCTCGGCAACATTGACCACGAGAATATAACCATAGGCAAGGCGGGCAGGAAACGCTGGTTAGGGAGGCTCCCGAGGGTAAGGGGGGTTTGCATGAATCCGGTTGACCACCCCCACGGCGGAGGTGAGGGCAGAAGCAAGGGCGGCAACCATCCCCAGAGCCCCTGGGGCGTGCCGGCGAAAGGTTACAGGACCAGGAAAAAGAAGGCTTCAGACAAGTACATAATCTCAAGGAGGACCAAGTAGTGCGTTCCCTTAAGAAAGGCCCTTTTGTAGACGACCATCTTATGAAGAAGATCAACCAGGCCGCCGAAGCTAAGAGCAAGAAGGTCATAAAGACCTGGTCCAGGAGGTCCACCATCATTCCCGAGATGGTCGGCTTTACCATAGCGGTGCACAACGGTAAGAAGTTCATTCCCGTGTTTATAACGGAACACATGATAGCGCACAAGCTCGGTGAGTTTTCCCCCACCCGGACATTTCACGGCCATTCGGGTATGAAGAAGACCCGGGTTGCGGGGCCCAAAGGATAGTGATCCATGGAAGCAAGGGCAGTTTCAAAATACATAAGGGTTTCACCGCAGAAGGCACGGCTCGTTGTGGACCTTATAAGGGGTAAGAGGGTGGACGATGCCCGTACGATACTGAAGCTTAACAATAAGGCCGCATCCAGGACCATAAGCAAGGTTCTTGAAAGTGCTGTAGCCAATGCGGATAACACAAAGAAACTCGAAGTGGACAAACTTTTTATAAAGAGGGCCTTTGTCGACCAGGGTCCTACCTTGAAACGGATGCGCGCGAGGGCCATGGGAAGGGCGAACGTAATTCGTAAAAGGACAAGCCATATAACCATCGTAGTGGAAGAAGAGTAGAGGAGGTATCTTTTGGGTCAAAAGGTTCATCCCATAGGTTTCAGGCTGGGCATATACAAGGACTGGACGTCAAGGTGGTACGGTGAGAAGAACTACGCCCAGTTCGTGCACGAAGACCTTAAGATAAGGAGGTTCCTCAAGAAGAGGCTTTACCATGCAGGGGTCTCGAAGATTGAGATAGAGCGCACGGCCGACAGCATAAGGATCATTATACATACGGCACGGCCCGGAATAGTTATAGGAAAGAGGGGCTCAGAGGTAGACTTTATGAAAAAGCAGTTGGTTAAGCTCACCGGCAAGGAAGTAAGCCTGGATATCGTTGAGGTTAGGAAGCCCGACCTGGAGGCACAGCTCGTGGCTGAGAACGTGGCCCTTCAGCTTGAAAGGAGGGTCTCTTTCAGAAGGGCCATGAAAAAGGCCGTCACCTCTTCACTGAGGATGGGGGCGAAGGGCATAAAGATTACCTGCTCCGGAAGGCTCGGAGGGAGCGAGATCGCAAGGAGCGAGTGGTACAGGGAGGGGAGAGTGCCACTGCATACCTTGAAGGCCGATATAGACTACGGTCTTGCCGAGGCGAAGACCACCTACGGGATCATCGGGGTTAAGGTCCTCGTATACAAGGGCGATGTACAGCAGGCACAGCCGGCCGAGGCTCCGGCAATTTAAAAAGTTTCAGAGGGATAAAAGTCATGTTAATGCCAAAAAAGATAAAGTTCAGGAAGCACCAAAGGGGCAGGAGAAGGGGTGCCTCCATGAGGGGCTCTGAGCTGAGCTTCGGCCAGTATGGGCTAAAGGCAATGGGCTGTGGATGGGTCACTACAAGGCAGATAGAGGCGGCCCGTATCGCCATGACGCGCTATATAAAAAGGGGTGGAAAGATATGGATAAGGATATTCCCCGACAAACCCGTAAGCAAAAAACCCGCCGAGACCAGGATGGGTAGCGGCAAGGGTGCGCCCGAGGACTGGGTGGCGGTGGTCAAGCCCGGGAGAATACTCTACGAGATGCAGGGTGTCGATGAGAACGTCGCTAAGGAGGCCTTCCGCCTAGCGGCTCATAAGATTGCCATACCCACTAAGTTTGTAAAGAGAGAGTCCATATGAAGACCGAAGAGATAAGGGCTCTGTCCATTGAGGAGATAAAGGCGAAGGAACTGGAGCTCACTCAGGAATTTTTCAATCTGAGACTCCGCCACACGACGGGTCAGCTTGAAAACCCACTCAGGCTTCGCCTCTTAAGAAAGGATATAGCGAGGGTGAAGACCATCTTGGCGGAAAAGCAGAGCGAGGAGAGGTAATGGCGGTTTCCGGAGGAAAAAGAAAAACGCTCGTGGGAAGCGTTATAAGCGGCAAGATGGAAAAGACCGTGGTCGTCGTCATCGAGAGGCTCAAAAAGCATCCCCTGTACGGCAAATACATAAAAAGGCGCGTAAAATACATGGTCCATGACGAAAAGGGGGTTGCAAAACCTGGAGACAAGGTGACCATTGTAGAGACCCGTCCCCTGAGCAAGCGCAAAAGGTGGCGCATTAAGGAAGTCCTGGAGAAGTCACGATGATACAGATGCAGACGGTTCTGAACGTGGCTGACAACTCGGGGGCCAGGAGGGTTTCCTGCATAAAGATAGTGGGTGCGTCCAACAAGAAGTATGCCAATATCGGGGACGTGATCATAGCAAATATCAAGGAGGCCATACCCGATTCAAAGGTAAAAAAGGGCGAAGTGGTAAGAGCCGTGGTGGTGCGTACGGTAAAGAGCACGAGGCGGACCGACGGCTCACACATAAAATTCGACGAGAATTCCGTTGTGCTTATAAACAAGGACAACGAGCCCATTGGTACCAGGATATTCGGACCGGTTGCAAGGGAACTTAGGGCCAAAAGGTTCATGAGGATAATATCCCTTGCGCCCGAGGTCCTTTAAGTGTGTTAACGATAAGAAGGATTTTTAAATATGATTCCCAATCCTAGATACAGGATTAGAAAAGACGACCAGGTGATGATTACAAAGGGCAGGGAAAGTGGCAAGACCGGAAGGGTCGTCAGAGTGCTTCCTGATCGTGGCGCCGTAATTATAGAGAAGCTCAACATGGTAAAGCGCCACCAGCGCCCCACCACCAAGCAGAGGCACGGTGGAATCATAGAAAAGGAGTCGCCGGTGAGCATAGCGAATGTGATGCTCATCTGTGAGAAGTGCAAAAAGCAGGTCCGCATGGGGCATAAGAGGCTTGAGGACGGTAAAAAGGTCAGGTACTGCAAAAAGTGCGGCGAGGTGATCGACAGATGACGCCGAGACTGAAAGAGCTTTATAGCAAGGAAATCGTAGCCAAGCTCGTCAAGGAGTTTAACTACTCCAACCCCATGCAGGCTCCCAGGCTTAAAAAGATCGTCCTCAACATGGGCCTTGGCGAGGGGTCCAAGGAGGCCAAGATAATAGAGGCGGGAACGAGGGACATGACCGCAATTTCCGGACAGAGGCCGGTCGTGACGAGGGCGAAAAAATCGATCGCCTCCTTCAAACTCAGGGCCGGCATGCCCGTGGGCTGCATGGTTACGCTCAGGGGGGTGCGGATGTACGAGTTCCTGGATCGCCTCGTAAACTTCAGCATGCCCAGGATCAGGGACTTTAGAGGGGTTTCCGACAAATCCTTCGACGGCAGAGGAAACTATACCATAGGGATAAAGGAACAGATAATCTTCCCCGAGATAGACTACGACAAGATAGACAAGATAAGGGGAATGAACATAACAATATCCACGAGCGCGAATACCGACGAGGAGGCAAAGGCGCTCCTTAAGCACCTGGGCATGGCCTTTGCGCAGTGACAGGGCGGGTCTAACGGAGGTTCCTAGTGGCAAAGAAGTCTCTTATAGCCAAGGCTAAAAGGAAGAAAAAATTCAAGGTCAGGGAGTACAACCGCTGTCCCATCTGCGGCAGGTCGAGGGCATACTACAGGAAGTTCGACATGTGCCGTATATGCCTGAGGGTCATGAGCCTCAGGGGGGACCTGCCGGGCATTATGAAGTCGAGCTGGTGATTTAAAACCCAAAGGAACGGAGCCTTTTAAGAAATGACAATGACCGATCCCATAGCGGATATGATTACAAGGTTGAGGAACGCCATCAGGGCAAGGCATAAGGAAGTGGCCATACCATCTTCGAGGCTTAAGCTAGAGATCGCCAGGATATTAAAGGAAGAGGGCTACATAGAAGACTACGCCCAGGACACGGACACGGTGCAGGGAAAGATAAAGGTACAGCTTAAGTATACGAAGGCAAACAAGGGCGTTATAACAAGCATACAGAAGGTTAGCAGGCCCGGTCTCAGGGTATACGTAGGTAAAGACGAGATCCCAGGGATACTTAACGGCCTGGGTACCGCCATACTCTCGACGTCTAAGGGTGTCGTAACGGACAAAAAGGCGAGGGAGCTGGGGGTTGGTGGAGAACACTTGGTAAGTGTTTATTAAATAATGAGTTGAGCTAAAAAGTTAAAGGTAATTCTTAGGTTTTTAATATGTCAAGGATAGGCAAAGAACCGATAAATATCGCCTCTGGCGTTAAGCTAGAGCTTGAGGGCAACACCGTCAAGGTCAAGGGGCCGAACGGGGAGCTTAACTATGCCCTTAGAGACGAGGTCTCGGTAGAGGTTGACGGTTCGGTTGTGCGGGTGGTGAGAAAGAACGACTCAAGGATTGCAAGGTCTGTTCACGGGCTTACCAGGACCCTTATCTCTAACATGGTAAAAGGCGTAAGCGAGGGTTTCGAAAAGAGGCTTGAGATAGTGGGTGTAGGTTACAGGGCCGATGTAAAGGGCAATACGCTAAACCTCACGCTCGGCTACTCCCGCCCTATAAATTACGAACTCCCCAAGGGTATAAAGGCCACAGTAGAGAAGCAGACATCGATAATTCTGAAGGGAGCCGATAAACAGTTAGTGGGTCAGGTCGCCGCTGAGATAAGGGCCTTCCGTCCCCCGGAGCCTTATAAGGGTAAGGGAGTTAAATACGCCGACGAGTTTATAAGGCGTAAGGCCGGCAAGGCCGCAAAAGGAGTGGGGGCTTAGCGATATGGCGGGAAGAGTCATAAACCTGCCCGGCCGGGAAACGAGAAAGGCCAGGGTAAGAAAGAAGATCAGGGGCTCAAACCAGGAGCCCAGGCTGAACGTCTACCGGTCCAACAAGCACATATACGCCCAGCTTATTCTTGACACGGAAGGAAAGACCGTCGTATCAGTTTCTACCTTGAGCAAGGAACTCAAAAAAGAGGTCTTGAAGATGAAAAAGGTAGATGCGGCTAAAAAGGTGGGAGAGTTCATAGGAAAGCTAGCCAAACAAAAAGGTGTGGAGACGGTTGTTTTTGACAGAAGTGGTTACAGATACCATGGAAGGGTAAGGGCGCTTGCAGAGGGCGCGCGCGAGGCGGGCCTCAAGTTTTAATAAATTTACAATAATCTTGGTTATTCAGATAAGTCTTATCAGGAGGTTTTTTGCAAAAGATAGACCCCAATACCTTGGAACTCAAGGACAAGCTCGTATACCTTAACAGGGTTGCGAAGGTTGTAAAAGGCGGCAAGCGGTTCAGCTTCAACGCCATAGTGGTCGTGGGCGACGGCAGCGGCTACGTGGGTACCGGACTCGGCAAAGCCAACGAGGTGCCGGAGGCAATAAGAAAGGCCGTTGAGAAGGGTAAGAGATCGCTTTTCAAGGTACCCATCGTAAAAGATACCATACCCTATGCAGTTACGGGTTCTTACGGTGCGGGCAAGGTGATACTCAAGCCGGCATCCCCGGGTACCGGTATAATCGCAGGCGGTGGGGTGAGGGCCGTTGTGGAGTCCGCGGGCATTCACAACGTGCTTAGCAAATCCCTCGGTTCGAATAATCCCCACAACGTTGTGAAGGCCACCATCGACGCATTGAAAAAGCTTAAGAGCCCCGAGACGTTTGCAGAGATCAGGGGAAAGTCCGTTGAAGAGGGTTAAAGGATGGGAAAGGCCACCTTAAAGGTTACACTTAAAAAGAGCGGGATAGGTTATCCGAAGAAGCAGAAAAAGACGCTTCTGGGGCTGGGGCTTAAAAAGTTGAATACGACAAAAGTGCTCAAAGACACCCCGGCCATAAGGGGGATGATTAAGAGTGTATCCCACCTCGTTGAGGTGGAAAAGGGCCAATGACTGGCCATAAAGAAGGATTTTTAAAATGTTAGACAGGCTCAAGGCCCCTGAGGGTTCGAAGAAGAAACCAAAGAGGGTAGGACGCGGAGAGGCTTCCGGCTGGGGCAGGTGCGCCGGCCGGGGTGAAAAGGGGCAGAGGTCCAGGTCCGGGGGCGGCACCAAGGCAGGCTTCGAGGGTGGGCAGATGCCGCTTCAGAGAAGGCTCCCGAAAAGGGGGTTCACGAATAAATTCAGGACCGCTTACAGTGTGCTGAACGTGGTGAGCCTTGCAGGGAAGTTTAAAAAGGGTGATACCGTGGATATAGATGCTCTCGTGGAAAAGGGTCTTATAAAGAAAAAAAATAAAAATAAGATGCTGGTGAAAGTGCTGGGCAACGGCGATATAGGTGTTCCACTTACGGTAAGGGCCAACAGGTTCACAAAGAGCGCCAGAGCCAAGATAGAGGCCGCCGGCGGAAAGGCGGAGGAAATCTGAGGTGGCTTTACCGGATATAGGAAAAGTCCCTGAGTTAAACCGGAGGATACTGATAACGCTTGCCCTGTTATCCGTTTACAGGATAGGCGTTTTCATACCGACGCCCGGGATAGACGCGGAAGCGCTTGCTGGGTTCTTCCGGGCTGCGAGGGGGACGCTTCTGGATTTCGCCACGATGTTTACCGGGGGGGCACTTGAGAACTTTTCGGTCTTCGCTCTCGGCATAATGCCCTACATAAGCGCCTCGATCATAATGCAGCTTTTAACGGTCGTAGTGCCGCACCTGGAGAAGCTTAAAAAGGAAGGTGAGCCCGGTAGAAAAAAGATCACCCAGTATACGAGGTACTTTACTGTCGTACTGAGCACCGTACAGGGCCTTATGCTAAGCATAGGCCTTGAACGTATGACCGGCCCTGCAGGTGAGCCCATCGTTCTTGACCCCGGCTGGTCCTTCAGGCTCATGACCGTCATAACCCTTACCTCGGGCACCGCATTCATCATGTGGCTGGGTGAGCAGATTACCGAGAGGGGGATAGGTAACGGCATATCGCTCATAATATTCGCCGGTATCGTCGCCAGGATGCCCGCGGCCACCGCAAACACCGTAAACCTGGTCCGCTCAGGCGAGATGGAGGCCCTGGTTCTGCTCTTTTTGATATTCCTAATGGTGGGCGTCATAGCCTTTATAGTGTTTGTTGAAACAGGCCAGAGGAGGATACCAATACAGTACCCGAAAAGGGTCGTTGGTAGGAAGATGATGGCCGGGGGTACACAGCACCTGCCTTTGAAGGTAAACTCTGCGGGTGTCATACCCCCCATATTCGCCTCATCGATTATGATATTCCCTGCGACAGTCTCTAATTTCATAGAGCTGCCCATGGTAGGGTCGCTTTCCGCCTGGCTCAACCCGGGCGGGATCGTATACAACCTATTTTTCGCGGCATTCATCATATTCTTTGCTTATTTTTATACGGCCATACAGTTTAACCCGAAGGACGTTGCTGAGAACCTTAAAAAATATGGGGGATTCGTCCCAGGCATAAGGCCGGGTCCAAACACCGCCGAGTACATAGACAGGATACTTTCCAGGCTCACCCTGTCGGGCGGGCTGTATCTTACGGCTGTCTGCGTTCTGCCTTCGATCCTCATATGGAGGTTCAACGCGCCTTTTTACTTTGGTGGTACGGCGCTACTTATAGTCGTGGGTGTGGCCATGGATACGGCCCAGCAGGCCGAATCTCACATGCTCGCAAGGAGTTACGAAGGGCTCCTTAAAAAGGGTAGAATCAAAGGAAGGCACGGTTAAATCTTGAACCTGATACTGCTCGGTCCCCCCGGGGCGGGAAAAGGCACACAGTCGAAGCTACTGAGCGAGAGGTTCAACATACCCCAGATATCCACGGGGGATATTCTGCGGGAAAATGTCAGGGACAACACCCCTCTCGGGCAGAAGGCCAAGGACTATATGGACAGGGGGGTGCTCGTGCCTGACGAGCTCGTGGTGAAGATGGTCTCCGAGCGTTTAAACGAGAACGACTGCTCCCTGGGTTTTATACTCGACGGTTTCCCGAGGAACATCGAGCAGGCCATGGCGCTTGAGGAGACCCTGGAGCAGGACGCAAAGAGGATAGACCATGTTATTGGGATAGAGGTAGAGACGGAAGAGCTCATAAAGCGCCTTTCAGGGCGCAGGGTCTGTAAGCGGTGCGGCGCGGCCTACCACGTAACGTTCAATCCGCCTTCTAAAGAAGGCCTTTGCGATTCATGCAGCGGGGAGCTTTACCAGAGGGACGACGATAAGGAAGAGACAATTGTAGAGAGGCTAAGGGTCTACGACGAGCAGACACTGCCACTTGTCGAGTTCTACAAGGAGAGGGGGCTCTTCAGGAAGATAGACGGTGCGGGCGGTGTTGAAGATATAACCAGCTTGATAGTGGGTGTTATTGGGAAGTGAAGTGATAGTACTTAAGTCACCTGCAGAGGTGGAAAAGCTCAG
>JAUVFY010000211.1 GCA_030594025.1 Deltaproteobacteria bacterium
CAGGACAGGATTCAGGGCAAGGTTCAGGGCAGGCTAAGCTATTGCCATTTCATTTACCCTTGTAGTAATATAGTTCCATGGAACTCTTTGAAAAAGAAAAACTCATTAAACCCACAGATGCCCCGCCTGCGCCCCTGGCTGACAGGATGAGGCCGAAAAGTATTAAAGAATTCCTGGGCCAGGCGCACCTCGTCGGTGAGGAGAAATTCCTCAGAAAGGTCATAGAAGAGAAAAAACTCCCCTCGCTCATACTCTGGGGCCCGCCCGGCACGGGTAAGACCACCATAGCGCGAATAGTCGCCGGGGCCTCGGAGGCGGACTTCGTCGAGTTCTCGGCCGTCATGTCCGGGGTTAAGGAGATAAGGGAGGTCGTAAAGAGGGCGAAGACGAACCAGCTGAGGGGCAGGAAGACCCTCCTATTCGTGGACGAGATACACAGGTTCAACAAGGCCCAGCAGGACGCATTCCTCCACCACGTCGAAGACGGCACAATAACGCTAATCGGCGCTACCACGGAAAACCCCTCGTTCGAGGTGAACCCCCCTCTCCTTTCGAGGTGCAAGGTCCTTCTTCTCGAGCCGCTCGAAAGACCGGAGATAAAAAAGATCCTCACCAGCGCCCTCAAGGACCGCGAGCGCGGCCTCGGTAGCATAAAGGCCCGGGTGGACCCGGACGTCATAGACTTTATAACCGATTTTTCCGGCGGTGACGCTCGGTGCGCCCTCAATACCATTGAAGCGGCTTTCATGATTACGACCCCGGCCGAAGACGGCACCAAAACGATATCTAAAAAGACCGCCGAGGAGGCGATGCAGAAAAGGGCGCTCCTTTACGACAAGGCCGGTGAGGAGCACTATAACGTTATATCCGCGTTCATAAAGTCCATGAGGGGGAGCGACCCGGATGCGGCGCTCTACTGGCTTGCCAGGATGGTCGAGGCGGGTGAAGACCCGCTATTCATAGCAAGGCGGATGGTCATATTCGCATCCGAGGACATAGGTAACGCGGACCCAGCGGCCCTCGGCGTTGCCGTATCAATAAAGGACGCGGTCCACTTCGTCGGCATGCCCGAGGGCTGGATCCCCCTGGCACAGGGCGCGACTTACCTTGCGACAGCCCCGAAGTCCAATGCCTCGTACTCGGCGTATCTCAAGGCCTTGGCGGACGTTAAAAATGAAGGCGCCCTGCCCGTGTTTTTTCATTTGAGGAACGCTCCAACCGGACTTATGAAAAAACTCGGCTACGGCAAGGACTACAAGTACCCCCATAACTACGAGGGGGCGAAGGTCGAGCAGGACTACCTCCCGGAAAAGCTCAAGCGAAGAAATTACTACACCCCGCCCGGCGGGGCTAAAGGGAGCCACAAGAAGGAAAAGAAGTAAGAGAACTAAAAGAAGGAAAAACCCCTGTGTCATGGGGGCAATTATTATTACAGACCCAAAGGAGAGGGAGTTATAAAAACTTCCCCTCCCTCGATGGGAGGGGGTCCTTGCGGACGGCAATTATTAAATGCGGACTCTTCAACCCATAGACACACAATGCATAAAACGTTCGTTTGGTGAATTACTCCGTCGCAAATGGGGGAGGGTGAGCTTCTTCATATTCATACTCGAACAAAAGCTTCGCCTGAAGGCGAGGATTTTTCTCCCGATCCCCGATGGGGACAATAAAAAAAACCACCCCTGTTGTTAACGGGGACGTAAAAAAAGGCCAATTCAAACCCGGAGGAGAGACCAATGGGAAGATACGCACTCACAGCAGTTGGCAGGGACAGGCCGGGCATCGTGGCGGCCGTAACAAAGGCCCTTTACGAGCACGACTGTAACATCGAAGACTCGTCAATGACCATACTCCAGGACGAGTTCGCCATAATACTGATAATGTCGGGGCCCGACACAATGGACATCTCCTCCCTCGAAGGCGTGCTTAAAGGGGTTGAAAGCTCGATGGGGCTTACGATACACCTTAAAGAGATAGAAAAGGAGGCCGCGCCCAAAAGCCCTGAGAGCAGCCACCTCGTCACTGTGTCCGGCTACGACAAGCCCGGCATAGTGTACAAGACA
The DNA here is from genome assembly GCA_030594025.1 of Deltaproteobacteria bacterium. Taxonomy (GTDB): domain Bacteria; phylum Desulfobacterota; class GWC2-55-46; order GWC2-55-46; family JAUVFY01; genus JAUVFY01. The sequence continues at coordinate 2,064 of JAUVFY010000211.1, forward strand.
GCCGAGCTGCTCGCGAAGTGGAACGCTAATATCACGGACCTCGAGACCAAGATAATCCAGGGCGAGGAAAAGAAAATATACATAATGGTCATAGAAGTGTACCTGCCCGAGAAGGTCGACGAAAAGGTCGTTACGGATGCGTTGAAGACCCTCGGCGATAGCCTCGGGGTGACCATAACAATAAAACCCATCGAGTCCTACGAAGCGCTCTAAAGCACGCCCGGACTCCCGGAAAACCTTAATACTTTCTTCCATGGCAAAGCTCAAGATCCTGCAATACCCTGACCCTGTCCTTAAACAGAAGTCCGCACCGGTCGCAACCTTCGACCCGGAGGCGAACTCCTGCATCGTGTACCAAATCGACACGTTTAAAACCGGGCCAGGCGTGGGACTTGCCGCACCACAGATAGGGGTTTTA
>JAUVFY010000028.1 GCA_030594025.1 Deltaproteobacteria bacterium
AAAGAAGAGATGGAGGGTGTTGTGAGCCTCGATGTGCCCGTCAAGGTGAACCTCAAACGAGGGCCTGACTGGCAGAGCGTCGAATAGCCCGGGGTGGGGGTGGGGGTGGTACTTTAAGACCTTTAAAAATATAGAATAAAATACCCTTGACCGAAAATATTTCGGGTGGTACTATAAAAAGGATAACCTCCGGCCTTTTTAACCCTTTTGTAACCGTCTTTAAACGTATGGCCGAGAAGAAAAGACCTTATACAACAGGAGAGATAGCTTCCCTCTGCCACGTCACGATTAATGCCGTAAAAAAGTGGATTGCCTCCGGGAAGCTCAAGGCCTACAGAACGCCCGGAGGACATTTTCGCATCGATAGCGGTGATTTCGAGGCGTTCATCTCCAAGTTCAAGCTCCACATAAGAGAAGAGTTCTTCCCCGAAAAAAAGAAGATACTCATTATCGACGACGAGCCGCAGGTAGTCGAGTATCTGAAGGGGGCACTTCTTTCAAGCCCGGACGGCAATAAATACAACATAGAGACGGCCGGAGACGGCTACGAGGCCCTTATCAAGGTGGGGGACTTCAACCCGGACCTCCTTGTGCTCGACATAAGGATGCCGAGGATAAACGGGTTCGAGGTCTGCAGGCGTTTGAGGGAGGATGAGAAGTGGAGCTCGGTAAAGATCCTCGCCGTCACGGCCTTCGGCAAAGAGGACATGGAAAAGATAGTCCAGAGCGGTGCGGACAGGTGTATTTCGAAGCCCGTAAACCTGGACGAATTCCGCACTAACGTGAAGAAGCTTTTAAAGAAGAGATGACGGACATCAAGAATTTTGAATTTTAAATATAGACGCTCCAAGACACGCACCGGTTTTTGATATGAGAAACCTCTTCGGCAACCTTACAATATCCAGGAAGATAGGGGTCGTCTTCCTTGTGCTCCTTGCCACGATGGGCATAGGCGGCTCGGTGGGGCTGTATAACGCCAACCGGGTCGCACAGGTTGCGAGATTCCTCTACGAGGACAACTTCAGGAAGACCGAGACCCTTTCGGCCGTGGAGACGGAGTTTCTCACCCAGCGCCAGGAACTCTTCCTCCACATCGTAGTCGCCGACGACGGAACCATGAGTCTGCTCGAGGGTTCCATCGGGGATCATACCGGGAAGATTAACGCCCTGATGCACGAGTACAGATCCCTGGGCATCCAGGAGGGCCACGAAGAGACCTACAAAGAACTCGACCGCAGTTTTTCAAGCTACCTATCCGTTCAGAAGACCGTTATCGAGCTTTCAAAGGCGGGCGAAAAAGATAACGCCATGACGCTCATAAGGGGCGAGGGCAACAGAAGCTTCAACCACACACTCGATACCCTGAAAGACCTCCTTGAAAAGGAGAGGGGGTCGGCCTTCGTCGCCTTCCAGAGGACAAATTTCCTTGCCAGGGTCGTAATACTCGTAACCCTGGCGTTCGTAATAGGCGCCATAATCGTGGCCAGCGGGCTCTGGTTTGCCACCACGCGTTCCATAGTAAGGCCGATACTCTATATATGGGAGGCCGTAAAGAAGATGGAAGAGGGCGACCTCAAGCAGAGGGCGCCCGTTACGACCAACGATGAGATAGGCACCCTGGCCACGGAGGTCAACAGGATGGCCGAGAACATTGAGAACTATTATGACACCATGAAAAAAAGGCATGAGATTGAAAAAGAGGCCTTGGCCAGGGCGAGCGAGATGAAGAGCCAGTTCCTGGCCAACGTCAGCCATGAACTCAGGACCCCTCTGAACTCCATCATAGGCTTTTCAGAACTCTTGAAGGAAAAGTCCTTCGGGAAACTGAACGATAAGCAGGCACAATACGTCGAGTACATAAACTCCAGCGGCTCACACCTCTTGGGGCTCATAAACAGCATCCTCGATCTTTCGAAGATAGAGGCCGGCAGGATGGAGCTCGTGATCGAAGAGTTCCCCATAACCGAGGTGCTCGAAGAGACCATGGCAACCATCAGGCCCCTTGCCGAGAAGAGGGATATAACGCTTAAAAGCAAAGAGGCCCCCGAATATCCAATAATAAGGGCCGACAAGGGCAAGTTCAAGCAGATCATGCTCAACCTCCTTTCGAACGCCGTTAAATTCAACGTGGAAAAAGGCCAGGTCACAGTGGACTGGGATATTACCGAAGAGCCCCACGGAAATGCCGTGGAGAGGTTCCTGGTCATGTCGGTCACCGATACCGGCATGGGCGTGAGGGAGGAGGATGTAGAAAAGCTCTTCAAGGAGTTCGAGCAGCTTGAACCCGCTACCATCAAGGAGCACGGCGGCACGGGTCTCGGGCTCGCCCTTACAAAGAAGCTGGTTAATATGCACGGTGGCCATATCTGGGTGGAGAGCGAGATGGGTAAGGGATGCACCTTCACGGTGAAGATTCCCCAGGGAGCAGAAAAGACCGAGGGCATGGCCGCCCGGGCGCCTTTAGTAACGGAGGGCTACCAGGAGACCAATCCGTCCGTACTCGTATGTGGCGAAAGCAGGGACATAAACCATCTGCTCGAGATCTATCTCTCAACCGAAAATTACGACGTTATTAAAGCCGGTGACGGAGAGGAACTGCTCAGAAAGGCCGGGCAGCAAAAGCCCTTCGCAATCATAATGGGCATTACCATCCCCAGGAAGGACGGCTGGGAGGTGTTGAAGGAATTAAAGGGCGACCCCGAAACCGCTGACATCCCCGCGGTCATCATCTCATCGGCCAACAACAAGGAGCTGGGTTTCGCCCTCGGCGCCGTCGATTACCTCGTAAAGCCCGTAAACAAGGATATGCTCATCGGGTCCCTTCACCGCCTGAGTTTTACCACAAAGGAGAAGAGAGAGTCGACAAAGATCCTCGTAGTGGATGACGAGCCGCGGGTGCTTGCACTCCTCACCGACATACTCGAAAACGAGGGGTTTACGGTGATCAAGGCCCCCGGGGGCGAAGAGGCGATAAAGGCGGCCGTAGAAAAGAACCCGGACCTCATGATACTGGACCTCATGATGCCCGGGGTGAGCGGTTTCGACGTCGTTGACAGGTTGAAGGAGCACCCGACGGCAAGGAACATACCCGTTATAATCTTTACGGCCAAAGAGATATCCGAGCAAGACAAGAGGCGCCTGGGCACCAACATAGAAAAGATAATCCAGAAGGCGGGTTTTAAAAAGGAAGACCTCGTCGAGGAGATAAAGCGTCTCGAGTGGGCTTATCCCGAAAAGGCAAACCTGGTCGACCGCACCACAAATCTTTTCAACAGGAGGTACTTCGATATAGTCCTTTCCCGCGAGGTCTCGAACAGTGAACGCTCAGGGCACCCCTTCTCGGTTCTGCTTGTCGACATAGATAATTTCCAGAAATTTAACGAAGAAAATGACTTTGCAACGGGTGATAATGCACTCGTCGAGGTCGCCGGGCTCATCAAGGGCGATCTCAGGAAGGCCGACTGTGTCACGCGTTACGGTGGAGACGCATTCGCTGTGGTGCTGTCGGGTATCGCAAAGGAAGAGGCAAGACTGGTGGCCAGAAAACTCAGGGCGCTCGTGGAAGCCCACCCCATCACAACCCTCGACGGCAGAGGTGTTTTGACGGTGAGTATCGCATTGACGTGTCCGCCCGAGGACGGAACAACGGGCATAGCGGTGGGCCTTGAAAGAACCGTAAAAGAGTTGAGCGCCGAGGGCGGCAACAGGGTCTCGGCAGTAAAGGGGCATGGCAGAGAAGGTGGATAAGAAGTTGAAGATCCTCGTCGTCGAAGACGACTTCATGAACATGATCCTTGTAAAGGAAATACTCAGTCTTCACGGCTACGAAGTACTCGAGGCGGGTAACGGCAAGGAGGCCGTCGAGAAAGCCAGTAAAGAAAAACCCGACCTTATACTCATGGACATCAATCTGCCCGAGATGGACGGTGTTACGGCAACGAAGAAGATAAAGGCCGAAGAGTCGACAAAAAAGATCCCCATATATGCACTTACCGCCTCGGTGATGAAGGGCGATGCGGAGAAGTTCCTCGGCGAGGGTTTTGACGGGTATCTCGCCAAGCCCATAGAGACGAAAAAGCTCATCGAAAGTATAGAATCGGGCCTGGGAAAGGAAAAGGCGGAAGGTTGAAGGGATTTTTTAAGGAAGCGTCTCCGGTAGCTGAGCCCCCTGTCAATAAGCAGCTTTTTTCAAACTCTCCATAAAACTTTTAATCTCGAAGGTCCTGGCCTTGGTAAGCGCCCGCCCCCCGTACCTGACCTCCTCAAAGGCACTGGTAAGGGACTTCGCCACCGGGTGGCCCGTTCTCAGGGCAAACTCCATGGGGGTCTCAAAAGCCCTTTTTTCAAACCCCTTCTTTTTGAGTATGGAAAGCATCTCGAGGTAGAACCCGGGGGTTTTGACTTCGCCCTTCCTGCCGGTTAAAACAACTTTTATAATCGCGGCCGCGAGTAAAGCTGTGACGAGGACCAACGGGGCCCACATCCACCGAGTTGACCCCTTGCCTTCGCGCACGGTTGATAAGAACGAGGCGAGCATTTTCCCGAGCGATACCCTCAGCCCTGAGGCCCGGGATTCTACCTTCCTGGCCATCCGGAGCTGGTCGGTGATGGTGTAGTTTATGATGTGCTTGGCCCACCTCCACCTCAACGAATCCACCATAAGCCCCACCCACGATGCCTCCCGGGGGGTTATAAGCCCCTGCGAAGGGGTGGGGTCGAATCTCGTCCATCCCCGGGCCGGGATGTACGCCTCGACCCAGCTGTGCGCGTCCTGCTGCCTTACGAGGAAGTAATTCCCGTAACCGTTCCACTGGCCCTGGAGAAACCCGGTAACTATCCTCGCGGGGATGCCCGCGTGCCTCAGGAGTATCACCATGGCCGTTGCATAGTGTTCGCAGTAGCCCTCCTTCGAGTAGAAGAGGAAGTCCTCAAGTGGGGTCCCACCGGCGCCCTTTTCAGGGTCCAGGGTATATCGGTAGTTGGTCTTCAGGTAACCCTCGATGGCCTTTGCCCTTTCGAAGTCCGTGGGTTTGGCTCTGGTTATCTCAAGGGCGAGTGCCTCGATGGGGCCTCCCCTCGAAGGGGTCTGTAGATAAGGGGAGGCGGCATCGGGGGTGTAAGTCTCAATTGATTTCCCGGAGCCGCCCAGAACCGACCACGCCCTGTACTGGATCCTCGAGTAGGGGGGTGAGGGCAGGTATATGGAGCCCGAGCGGTCGGTCAGGACCTTTGCGAACCTGCCCTGGACCGATACCCCGCGTGAGACGGCAAAGAGTATTTCCGTCTCAAGCGGCTCGAGAAGGATCTTCTGCTCGAGCATGCCCTTCTGCCATTTGCCCAGGAGGAAGAGCCTTCCGTTCTTTTCCACGGCAGGGAGCATCCTTTTAACCGTCCTGTTCCAGCCCCTGCCGTCATAGTGGTCGAGGGTGGCGCCCCTGAAATAGAGTACCGGCAGCCTCGAGGGCATCTCTGGGAGCTCGACCCTCATAACGACCATGGGGTTTTGCTTGACGGGCCCGAAATCTCCGAGCTCCACCCTGTCGGAAAAACCGGCTACCTTAATCGTATTGAGGGTCTTTGGCTCGAAGAAACCCACGGCAAGGCGCGGGATTATGAAAAACAGAGCGAGTGTTATGATTATCGACGAGGCCGTAAGGGCTATGGTTCCCAGGAAAAAGGGCGCGCCGAAAACCCCCCGGGGCATGGAGCCTTCCCTGCGTCGTCCCTCCTCCCAGTCCCTTTTCATGTTGAATATTATCATGGCCCAGATGCTAAGCATGATGAAAAGCGAGAGTATGAGGAAGAAAAGCGGGCTTATGGTAGATGCCGCGGCAGCGAGTATCTGGAAGAGAACGAGCGTGAAGAGAAGAAAGTAATCGCGCGTTGTGGTGAGGTCGAAGAGTTTTAATGCCACGAGTATCGTAAGGAACCTGGCCGAGGCGCCTATGAAGGTCCCGGATACGAAGAAGTAATCCGCGAGGTAGACGGTGGATACCACGACGGCCAGCACGTTCCACAGGGCCTTGGAGACAGTAATGGTGGTGGTTGTGGTTATCGTGTTTATAATGAGGCTTGCGGCCATCACCAGCGCCATTACGGCCACAAAGCCGCCGCCTACCTCCTCTACGAGGGCCATCGCGCCGATACCCACCGCCACGGCGAGATAGGTTATTATCGTAGTATAAGCGGAAAAGTTCATGAGCTAAAGATTTTTTAAGTTCCCGCGCTCACAGACTCACCACCCTCACAGAGGGGACCCCCGGGGGCCCCTCTGGTTCAGTCAGCGCGAGGGTTCTCAGGATTCTAAACAGGTGCTCCCTGCCGGCCCTTACGGGCACCTCGGCGGTGAGGGTCTTCAGGCCCGCGGGGAAGTCGTTTGTGATGAAGTGGTTAGCTAAAGACGCGGCCTTCTCGACCATCTCTTCGAACAGAGGGCCGCCGCCCCCGCCCCCCCCGTCGACTCCTCCCGCGCCGCCCCCCTCAAACGTCCTGTCCGGGCAGTTTTCGAATAGTATAAGGAACTTCTGCTCGGTCTCCACCTCGAACTCCTTGGTGAGGAGTTTCCTCGTCCGGGCCGCAGACCTCCAGTGTATGAAACGGGAATCGTCCCAGAGGGTGTAGTCCCTCAGGCCGTGGAGCTGTGTGCCCGTACCCTTCCTGGGTAGAGAGCTCGCACCAGAGGAAAAGCCCGGCACTGATTCGTCGGTTTTTAACGGCCTTATCTTAGGGTAGACGAGAACCTCCTCGGGCCCATCTTCCTTTCTCCCCTTGATGAAAAGCCCGAAGGGGAACCTCGTGGTAATTTTCAGCGCTTCGAGCTCGTATATGCCGCGCCTCGAAAACGTGTACCTTGAGACCCCGTGGGTTTTTTTCGACCTGTTGAGTTTTAGTGTATAAAGCGGCTCGGCCTCAACCCCCTCGGTCTTTGCCTCTTTTACGTTAAACGAATAAGAGGCCAGGAGCTTTTTTCTGTTTACGATGGTAAGCCTTACCGGGGCGGCCACCCCCCGGAAGATATGCCTCGGAAGACCCCTTGTAACGCCGACCTTTTTAACCGTGTGTTCGCTCATTATGCCGGAGATGACTATAAGCGATAGGAGCATGGCGAAGACGAGGTAGAGGAGGTTGTTACCGGTGTTTATCGCGGCCGCGCCGATTAAAAAGACCAGGACCACGAACCTCCAGCCTTCCCTGGTTATCTTTAGAGTCCTGGGGAGCCTTAGAAACGGCCGTCTTTTCCGGGACGGGGCCTTTCCGAAGGCCCTGCCCGCAAAGATCGTAAGCCAGGGCAGGGGGGCTGATATGGCGGGTCTTATGTTCATCAGACGGGCACTGTGGCCGTGGAGAGTATCTCTTCTATGAGGGCCTCGGCGTCTTCGATGCCTTCTTCTATGGACTGGGCGGGTATTATCCTGTGGGCGAAAACGGGTACGGCGAGGGTCTTTATGTCGTCGGGAGTACAGTAGTCTCGGCCGTTTACGAGGGCCATGGCCTGGGTGGCCCGGTAAAGGGTCATCGTCCCCCGGGGGCTTACACCGAGCCTTATGGTCTTAACGTTCCTCGTCCCTGCGGCGATTCCGAGCATGTAGCTTACGAGGTCCTCTTCGACCTTGACCTTCTCGGTTGCCTCCTGAATGCGCAAAACGTCTTCCGAGGTTATGACGGGTGTTAAGTTCTCGGGCATGAGCGTCTCGGGGGGGCTCTCGATTATATCCCTTTCCACGTCCTCGGCCGGGTAGCCGATGCTTATGCGCATGGCGAACCTGTCGAGCTGGCTCTCGGGGAGCGGGAAGGTGCCCGCGTACTCGAGCGGGTTCTGGGTTGCGAGGAGCATGAAGGGCTTCGGAAGCGGGTGGGTTACCTTCTCGACCGAGACCTGCCCGTCGTTCATCGCCTCCAGGAGCGCGCTCTGGGTCTTCGGCGAGGTCCTGTTTATCTCGTCCGCGAGCACTATGTTGGCGAATATGGGGCCGGGCTTGAACTCGAAGCAATGGTCGGACTGGTTGTATATGGTAACGCCTATAACGTCCGAGGGCAGGAGGTCGCTCGTGAACTGTATGCGCTGGAAAGTACAGTTTATACTCTTTGCGAGCCCGTGGGCGAGCGTGGTCTTACCGATGCCCGGGACGTCCTCTATAAGGAGGTGCCCGCCCGCAAAGAGGGTCGTCATGGCCAGGTCTATTGTATCGGGTTTACCGCGGATTACCTTTTCGAGGTTTTTCTTTAAGGCCTGGATTTTTCCGTATATTTCTTTATGGTCCATATAATTAACCGTTTTGCCTCGGGCAATCTATAGGATTTTACCAGATTGCAAGGTGTCGAGTCAAACCCGGTTTTTTTCTTTTGAAGTCTTGATAACTGAAGTCCTGATAACAGTTCCCGCTCTTGGTAATATTTGTTTCAAACTCATCGAGGGCGCTTTAAATTATCCTGGCGGTGGTTCAAAGGAAAAATTCGGCATATTCGGAAGTGAGAGTTTTGTGGGAAGGCTTGAAAAGGGTTGGGCCGTTTTCTCCGTCGTATAAAGCTAGGGCCTAAACAGGTGGATAGCGAATATTAAGTATGATGTCCCCGGAACTCCCCCCTTTAGTTGCTGGCCCATTTCTCAGCTAGGTATAACCAGCCTTCGCTGTGAGCTAACAATTCTATCAAAGTATGTTAGCGTGATAGCGATTGCAAATATGTATTGGTCTCTGGGTTGTTCTCTCTTAAAGACGCCACCGTCTTCGGTTGGAATACCCTGTGCGGTTGAAAGATTAGAACACAAATCCTTGGCTGGAGCCATATTGAAAGAAGTCTCGTCTATGTGATGTGCGAAATGATTGCGGATTTTACGAATATAAGTCAAGTCACTTTTCATTTGTAGCGTTATCAGGCCAAGAGCAAACGCTATATCAATTCTCGCGGAGAATGTTGAAAGTGGCCCATAGCGCTCGAATAGTTCATCCACCGAAGGATCATCAACGAGGAACGAGGAAATTCCATCAATTAAGCATTTATCCACAAAGCTTGCCGCCAATACTGCTGCAGCGCGATCTGATTCTTCCTTGTAAAGCCGAACTATCTTATTGTATTTTTTCAGCCAATTTTCTCTGTTCACTTATTCTCCTCTCTCACATAGGCTGTTTTGTCAATTTCAAGTTTTTGAACTATGTCCTATTGAGATGGACTCTAACTGTGTGTAGTTTGTGTGGGGCCAAATATTTCCGGGCCAGTGCTTAACAGTTGATCTATTTTTTTGAAATTTTCCTCAGTTGGGTCCAATTTGGATAGTGTGAAGTAACTTTTGTTGCTGGCATCTTTGACGGAACCACCAAGCGCAAATATCTTTGCATCACAGCAAAGCCACCGATCATGAATGTCAGGGTGAACTACAAGCCTATACTTATCGGGGCCTCTCTCAGTGGCATAGAGTCTAGAAGCCTCCATGAACTTTAAGAATTCAGTTGCACCACGCTTATTTTGAGGCCAGGTAATGAGGGTGACATTCACGTTATTAGAAACATCACGTAAATATCTATAGAAGATGTTAGCAGCTAGGTACCTATCTACCCATATTAGTCTTTCAGCCACGGTCTGACATAAATCCTTCACGACGCAATAAGTAGAGAAAGGAGTGTGGGCTTCTAGAATCAGAGCATCGGGAAAATTAGGGACAGCGACCATTTTAATTGACCAGTTTATGCGTTTTGTGATATATCGCAACTATGCCACGAATAGCGAGAGCAGTAGTAAGGGGGCATCCTCATCATGTAACCCAAAGGGGCAATTACAGGCAACCGGTGTTTGAAGATGAAGCGGATTTAATTCAGTACGAGATATGGCTTAAGGAGTATAGCGAAAAATTCGGTTTAAAAATCTGGGCCTACTGCCTTATGAACAACCATGTGCATTTTGTCTGTGTACCGTTAAGGGAAGATTCATTGGCCAAGGTTTTCAACACACTTCACATGAGGTATTCGCAGTATTTCAATAGGAAGAAGGACGCAAAAGGGCACTTGTGGCAGGGGAGATTTTATTCATGCCCGCTTGATAAAAGACATCTCCACGCGGCGATAAGATATGTTGAAAACAATCCGGTCAGGGCAAAGGTTGTAAGGAATCCCGAAGAATACAAATGGTCAAGCGCCAGGGGGCATGCTGGAAAACAAACCGATTCGATATTGTCGAGAGATTGTTTTTTGGAGGCCGAAGTCAAAGACTGGCGGAAGTATTTGAAGGGAAAAGGCGACGATCATCTGGTTGACGATATCAGGAAGAACACATTGACCGGTCGCCCATGTGGCGGAGATAGCTTCATTCAGAAAGTCGAAAAGATACTCGACCGCGGCCTGAAGGCAAAGCGGAGAGGAAGGCCGAAGAAGTCAAAATAATGGTCGCTGTCCCTATTTTTATTATTTTTATTCCCAGGATTAAACGAGGGAAGGGAAATGTATGATTGCAAGACCTGACCCCAGCACTGACCATAATTGGTTTAGTCATGCTAAAAAGGGAGGAAGATATGTCAGAAGGATTATGGGAGAGATGGATGGAGCACTATAAAAATGAAGGTATTGATCCAAAAAGTATCTGTAAAGATGGGATTCTAAATGAAGTAAAATTTCAAAATGTAAAGCCAAAAGTACTTTTCATACTAAAGGAGGTAAATGATTTTAAGGAAGGCGATCTTAGAGAAATGTTAAAAGATGGCCCCGTTTGGCAAATGTGGCATACTATTGCAAGATGGGCGGCAGGTATAATCAATGATTTTCCACCATACAACGAAATAGATAACAGCGAATCTTTAAAAGAAAATTTGTCTAAAATTGCTGCTATAAATTTAAAAAAAGCAAGCGGTGGAGCATCAGCAAACTTGTCAAAAATTAATGCTTATGCGCACCTTGATAAAAATTTACTAAGAGAGCAAATTAAGATGATACGGCCAGATATTATTATTGCTTGTGGCACTTTTGATATCTTGATATGGCTCTTAAACATAGATGTTAAAAAGGTGGACAACCCGTATGAAGAACCTGTATATGATGAAGAGCGAAATATATGGGTTATTCCCTGGAGGCATCCTGGAAGAGCGAATAATGAAGAAACATATGAAGAATTAAAAAAGCTAATAGCAGAGATTAATAAAAGGTCTCCGGTCAGATTATTTAATTAAAATGGAAATACCCAATGAACCCATGTCTCTCCGGTCAATAATGGGGTCAGGTCTTGCAATCACACATTTTTTTAAAGAATTTCCGGGAACATCATACTCATATTTTAATTAACGCCTTCCTTTAAGCGTCAACTTTGCATAGCTGGCTGTATTATTAAAGAGTTCGTAGACCCAAACCCGTGACGCGATGTCTTTTTTAGGGACACCAAAATGCAAAATGAGGGACAGCGACCATTTTAATTTACTAATTCATGCGCTTTGTGATATATCGCAACC
>JAUVFY010000019.1 GCA_030594025.1 Deltaproteobacteria bacterium
GAGGCGGTCGAGGCCGAAAAGGCCCTGAAGAAGCTTTCAGAGGAGGACCCCGGCTACCAGAGCGCAAAGGACGCCCATGAGCTTGCTATGGTAAAGGTGAAGGCTTCCGAGAAGGTTCAGAAATAACTCGTTTCTCTTCGGAGTCTTTAAAACATTTAATTAATTCCTACTTTTTCCTGGGCACGACGGTCAGCTTCGCGGTCCCGTCCTTAATATAGACCTTAACGTCCAGCTCATTTGTGCCGTACTTGCTTTCGAGCTTCTTTTTCTGCCCCTCTATACCCGTCTTTACCTTCTCGAGGGTAAGGCCCTTTGTAGGCTGATTGCATTTTTTCCTGGCTTCAATGTAGCTTTGGAAAACCTCTTTAAGGGCCGCTTCCCCTTTTTGGGCGGGAGCCTCAGGGGGTGCTTTTTTGCTTTTTTCTCGAAGGGCCTCAACCGAGGCCACCTTGGCCATTGCCCCTCCCTCGGCCCTCCTTTCGTAGGTACCCTCCTCTATAGCCCTCAGGGTCCTTGACCAGTAGTACTTGAATGTGTTGCACCTGGCAACGAGGCTGTGGTACTTGAACTTAAGGGCCGTATTGGTGATTGGCAGACCGCTCCAGCGGCGTATGAGCCTGTCCACGTCGTCCCTTAATCTCAAGGGTTCGCGCTTTAGTATATGCATGAAGTAGTGCTCGTATTCGACCTTGAGCCTCGTTAACTTTACGTCCAGAATCTCCAGGTCTTCTTTCAGGTCCATGTTAGAATCTTACCAGAGACACGTAGGATTGGCAAAGGGTTTGATACGCACGGAAGCGGCGTTTTCCCCTTGAAAACCTGTATTATGGAGGGCCGGACAAAGATACACAGCCGATTAAAACCCTTGACGGGTCAGGTAGGTTGGTATATCTTTGATATATTAACCTTTTCTACATACGGCGCATACCGCTTAAGACAAAAATTTTTTGGTTAAAAAACCCTGAAATGAAGAACTTTGCAGCGATTGTCCTTGCGGCGGGCAAGGGCACAAGAATGAAATCCGTCAGAGCAAAGGTCCTGCACCCCATCTGCGGCAGGCCGATGCTGTACTATCCGCTGAGGCTTCTAAAGGAGCTCGGGGCGAAAAAGACGGTCGTGGTGGTTGGCTACGGGGCCGACGAGGTTAAAGGGGCTTTCAAAGACTCACGTAAGTGGGGAAAATTAAAATTCTGCATCCAGTCGCCGCAGCTCGGAACGGGCCATGCCCTCATGTGCGCCTCGAAGGAACTAAAGGGTTTTACTGGGGGTGACGTACTCATACTCTCCGGAGACGTACCCCTCATAACCAGGCAGACGATAAAAGCGCTCATGAAGATCCACCGAAGGCAGGGTACCGAGGGCGGGAGAAAGGCCCTCCCCGTACTCTCCCTCATCTCTACCCTTGTTGATGACCCCACAGGATACGGTCGTGTTATAAGGGATGCCGACGGAAGGGTGGAAAGGATAGTGGAGGACAGGGACCTCGAGGCCTCCGAGAGGGCGATAAACGAGGTAAACGCGGGGATATACCTTGTAAACTCGGCCTTCCTCTTCGCAAACTTAAAAAGATTAACCAGGAAGAACGTCCAGGGCGAGTACTATCTGCCGGACCTCGTGGCCCTTGCAACGGATCAGGGTAAAAGGGTCTCGGCTCTCACCCACTTCGACCCCGAGGAGGTGATGGGCGTAAACAACCGCCAGGAGCTTGCAAAAGCGGCCTCTATAATGAGAAGGAATATAAACACGGAGCTCATGCTCGGTGGTGTTACCATAATCGACCCTGAAGCGACCTATATCGATTACGGCGTAAGGGTGGGCCGCGACACCACCATCCATCCCAACGTACACCTTCTCGGCTCTACCGTTATGGGCAAGGGCTCAACCGTCGAGGAGGGCTCAAGGATCGCAGACTCCACACTCGGGGACGGGACGGTGGTGAAGAGTTTTTCGGTTATAGAGTCCTCGAAGATAGGCAAGGGGGTCTCCATAGGGCCCTTTGCGAGGCTCAGGCCCGAAAATACCATCGGCGACGGCGCGCGCGTGGGAAACTTCGTTGAGGTCAAAAAGACGCGCATCGGAAAGGGGACAAAGGCCAACCACCTTACATACCTCGGGGATTCCGTAATCGGTAGCGACGTGAACATCGGGGCCGGTACCATAACCTGCAACTACGACGGCATAAGAAAATACATAACACGCATCGGGGACGGGGCCTTCATAGGGAGTGATTCGCAGCTCATAGCCCCTCTGACCGTGGGAAAGGACGCATACATAGGTTCCGGTTCTACCATTACGAAGGATGTGCCGGCCGGAGCTTTGGCGCTCTCGAGACCGGCGCAGAAGATACTAAAGGACTGGGTAAAGAAAAAGGGGCTTAAGAAGAGGCGGTAAAAAAGGCTCTTACGAGATCGGAGCAGAAGATTGTACGGGGATGGGTAGAAAAAACTGGCCTGAAGAAAAAAGAAAAAGAAATAAAAACCTCTGACAGCAAAAATTTTCTTTCGGCAATGCAATAGCTAAAAGACCATGTGCGGTATAGTTGGATACATAGGGCACAGGACGGCAGCGGACGTGCTGCTTGACGGGCTTAAGAGGCTCGAGTACAGGGGTTACGACTCATCTGGCCTTGCGGTACTGAGCGGGGGCCGGGTGGAGCTCAGAAGGAGCGTGGGCAAGCTCGAGCGCCTCGTCGCGAAGGTGCACGAAAAAAAGATGAAGAGCCACATTGGCATAGGCCATACCCGCTGGGCCACGCACGGCAGACCGAGCGAGGAGAACGCCCACCCCCACCTCGAAGGCGGGGTGGCCGTCGTCCATAACGGCATAATAGAGAACTACCTCGGCCTCAGGGAAGAGCTCGAAAAAGAGGGCGCGAAGTTCAAGTCAGAGACCGACACGGAGATACTATCGCACCTTATCCACAGGGAGATAAAAAGAGGCAAAAGCCTCGAGGAGGCGGTGCGCGAGGCCCTGAAGCCAGTTAAGGGCTCATATGCGCTCGCCGTTATAAGCAAGAACGAGCCGGACAAGATCGTGGGCGCGCGGATGGAATGCCCCCTGGTAGTAGGGCTCGGCGATGGCGAGGCCATACTTTCTTCGGACCTCACGGCGATATTGAACGTTACGAGGCGGGCAGTATTCATAGAGGACGGCGAGATCGTTGTGATTACGAAGGACAAGGTAGATGTAATGACCCTCGGGGGGTTCGAGGTCACGAGGGCCCCCAGCGTTGTGGACTGGTCGCCGGTTATGGCGGAAAAGGGCGGGTACCGCCACTTCATGCTCAAGGAGATATTCGAGCAGCCGAGGGCTGTAACGGACACCTTCAGGGGCCTGGTCATAGAGGAGTCGGGGGACGTATATCTCCATGACTTCAAAATCCCGGTAAAGGGCCTTGAGCGTATTTACATAGTTGCCTGCGGCACCTCATGGCACGCCGCGCTCGTGGGTAAGTTCCTCTTCGAGGAACTGTTCCGTGTCCCAACCGAGGTGGATCTCGGAAGCGAGTTCCGCTACAGGGGCCCACTTGCAGGCAAAAAGACCCTGGTTGTTGCGGTAACCCAATCCGGCGAGACGGCCGACACGCTCGCCGCCGTACGTGAGGCAAAGAGAAAGGGCGCCCCGGTTGTGGCCATCTGTAACGTGCTCGGTTCAACGATTACCAGGGAGGCGGACTGGACGCTTTACACGCGAGCCGGCCCGGAGATAGGGGTAGCTTCGACCAAGGCCTTTACCACGCAGCTTACGGCCCTTTACATGCTGGCCCTGTATTTCGGCAGAAGGTCCGGAGCGGTGGACAAGGCCTCTGGAATGGAGCTCGTCCAGGAACTTCTAAAAGTCCCCACAAAGCTTGAGAAGGTACTCGCTTCCGAGCCTTCCATAGAGGCGATTGCGAAAAAATATTTCCACTCGCAGGATTTTCTCTACCTCGGGCGCGGCCTGAACTACCCCATAGCACTTGAGGGGGCCTTGAAGCTGAAGGAGATTTCCTACATACATGCCGAGGGCTATCCGGCCGGCGAGATGAAACACGGCCCCATAGCGTTGATAGACGAGGAGATGCCCACGGTTTTCATTGCGCCGAGGGACTCTCACTACCCCAAGATACTGGCGAACATCGAGGAGGTTAAGGCACGGGACGGAAAGATAATTGCCGTTGTTAACGAGGACGATACGGACGCCACGGCCCGGGCGGACGATATAATGACCGTACCCCACGCGCCGCACCACCTCGCCCCGATTATAATAACCGTTCCGCTACAGCTGCTTGCCTACCATATCGCGGTACTCAAGGGGACGGACGTGGACCAGCCGAGAAACCTCGCAAAAAGCGTAACAGTCGAATAACCGGGGCCCGGGCGGAAAAACCGTAAAGACAATCCCTTGCAAAATTAATCTAACAGATACAGAAAAACACCCATGTCATTTGAATACCTGCTTACGCTCGCACTTTCTGCCCTCGCCTATATACTCGGCTCTATGCCCTTCGGCCTGGTCGTGGCAAGGCTCTTCGGGGGGCCGGACCCGAGGTCAGTGGGGAGCGGGAACATAGGAGCAACGAACGTTTCGCGCACGACGGGCAGGGCGGCGGGACTCGTAACGCTCCTCGCAGACATCGGCAAGGGGGCCCTGCCGACCCTTTTAGCCGTAAATCTTATACCCGAACCGGCCCTCGTAAGCATGGTCGGCCTTTCGGCCTTTCTGGGCCACCTCTTCCCGGTCTTCCTCAGGTTCAGAGGCGGAAAGGGGGTTGCCACGGCCTGCGGGGTTTTTTTAATTATTTCTCCCCCTGCGCTTTTTCTTGGTGCGTGCGTGTTCCTGGTCATGGCCCTTTCGACCAGGTACGTTTCCGTGGGTTCTATTTCAGCCGCCCTGTCGCTTCCCTTGTTTCTTGCCATCCTATCCGGTGAAAACGGTTACGTGCCTCTCGGGACAGCCGTAGCAATACTCGTCGTATTGAAACACACCGAGAACATAAAGAGGCTCAGGAAAGGGATGGAGAACAGGTTCAGGTCCTCTTGAGCCCTGATCCCCGTTTTTCAAAAACGCTCTTGAACAATTTGTGTGCAGCCCCGCTCCCGGGCTGCACAAATTTTAACCTCCCCAGCCCCTTAGAGCTTTAAAACCTCTGGAATTTCCACCCTTCCGGTTCGGCATGGAAATTGCTTTTATCTTTTATATAGATTAAGATTATTATTTGACTGTTCGGAAATCGGCCCGGGGGAAAGGATATCTAACAACTCAAAGGTGGTGAATAAACTATGAAAAAGATCGAGGCCATTGTAAAACCCTTCAAGCTCGACGAGGTAAAGGAGGCCCTGAACGAGATAGGCATCCAGGGCATAACGGTGAGCGAGGTCAAGGGTTTCGGCAGGCAGAAGGGCCACACGGAACTCTACAGGGGTGCCGAGTACGTGGTCGACTTCCTGCCCAAGATAAAGATGGAAATAGTGGTCAAGGAAGAGCTCGTCACCAAGGTCGTTGAGACGATAGTTAATACAGCGAAGACCGGAAGAATCGGCGACGGAAAGGTCTTCGTCTACCCCGTCGATGAGGCGGTGAGGATAAGGACCGGAGAAAAAGGGGAGGAGGCGATATAACCGGAGTATATAGGTTATTTTCACCCGGGTTCGGGAGAACCGTTTTTTATAAAAGACTGAAGTAAAAAAAGTAAAAAATAGAGAAAAGGAGAAGCTAAGATGACACCGAAAGAGGTAATCAAGTTTGCAAAGGAGCAAAAGGCCACGATGGTCGATATGAAGTTCCTGGACTTTATCGGCATCTGGCAGCACTTCACAGTGCCTGTATCCGAGCTCGAAGAGGACCTTTTCGAAGAGGGCCTCGGTTTTGACGGCTCGAGTATAAGGGGCTGGCAGCCCATACACGCAAGCGACATGCTGGTCGTACCCGACCCGACAACTGCCATTATGGACCCCTTCACCGAGACGCCCACGCTGAGCCTTATATGCAACATCATGGACCCCATAACCAAGGAGCCCTATTCCAGGGACCCGAGGGCCATCGCACAGAAGGCCGAGGCCTACCTTAAATCCACGGGCATAGGCGACGTTGCGCACTTCGGCCCTGAGCCCGAGTTCTTCATCCTCGACGACATCAGATTCAGCCAGGGCCCGGACCACGGCTTCTACTCGCTTGATTCCTCGGAGGGCATCTGGAACTCCGGCAGGGAGGAGTGCCCTAATCTGGGCTACAAGCCGAAGCACAAGGAGGGCTACTTCCCCGTGCCCCCGACGGACAGCCAGCAGGACATAAGGAGCGAGATGGTGCTCGTAATGGAGAAAGTGGGTATACAGATCGAAGCGCACCACCACGAGGTCGCCACAGCGGGCCAGGGGGAGATAGACATGAGGTTCGACAGTCTCCTTAAGATGGGCGACAAGCTCATGTGGTACAAGTACATCATCAAGAACGTGGCCAGGCGGTGGAAAAAGACCGTTACCTTCATGCCCAAACCGGTCTTCGGCGACAACGGCACCGGCATGCACACCCACCAGTCCATATGGAAGGGCGGAAAGCCTCTTTTTGCGGGCGACCGGTACGGGGGGCTCTCGGATACGGCCATGTATTACATAGGCGGCATATTGAAACACGCAAGGGCGCTTAACGCTTTCACCAACCCCTCGACCAACTCCTACAGGAGGCTTGTGCCGGGCTTTGAAGCGCCCATAAACCTCGCCTATTCGAGCAGGAACCGCTCGGCCGCGGTGAGGATCCCCATGTACTCTCCATCGCCCAAGACAAAGAGGGTCGAGGTAAGGTTCCCCGATCCCTCTTGCAACGGTTACCTTGCGTTCTCGGCGATGCTCATGGCCGGCCTCGACGGCGTACAGAACAAAATAGACCCGGGCGAGCCGCTCGATAAAGACATATACGCGCTTTCTCCCGAGGAGCTCGCAGGGGTCCCCTCTGCCGCGGGATCCCTCGACGAGGCCCTCGACGCCCTCAAACAAGACCACGAGTTCCTTCTGAGGGGCGATGTGTTCACCCAGGACGTAATAGACATATGGATAGATTACAAACGGGAGAACGAAGTGAACGAGGTTAAGCTGAGGCCCGTGCCCTACGAGTTCTTCCTCTACTACGACTGCTGACAAGCAGACCCTGTATAAAAAAGAAAAAGCCCCGGGCTTTCATTGCCCGGGGCTTTTTTATAAGAAAAACGTTAAGGATTTTTTCGTTCCATTACAACCCCTTCAACTCTTATAGAGACGGAGTATCTTTTTTATTATGTTTGTTGTAGATTTTCCCTTTAAGAGCCTTATCCTTGAAACCCTCCCGCCGTAACTTTTTAACACGTCCTCGCCCACTATCTGACCCCTCTTCCAGTCCGCGCCTTTTACCAGCACGTCCGGCCTTATGGCCTCTATGAGCCTTATGGGCGTGGTCTCGTTGAATATGACGACAAAGTCAACCGAAGAAAGGGCACTTATGACCTCGGCCCTTTCGGTCTCGGGCACTATGGGGCGCCCCCTCCCCTTTATTGCCCTCATCGAAGAGTCGCTGTTCAATCCCACGACAAGGATGTCTCCGAGGGCCCTTGCCTTTTTAAGGTACCTTACGTGGCCTGCATGAAGGATGTCAAAGCATCCGTTGGTGAATACAATTGACTTTCGCCTTTTCCCTGGAGCCTTGATGATACCCAGAAGCCTTTTAACCGAGATGACCTTTTCCATACATACCTTTTATCAGAACATTAAAATCCTTTCAAGGGTTGCCCGCTTCGGAGCCGGACCTTTTCATAAACTTACGGCCCTTGCCAGCGTCAGTACAAAGACCTTGCACCTTTCCCTTTTAAGGACCCTTGCGCATTCGCTCACGGTCGCACCCGTGGTATAGACGTCGTCTACGAGAAGGACCCTCTTTTTTCTAACCCTCTCCGGCCTTTTAACCTCGAAGGCGCCCCTTACGTTCTTTCTCCGCTCTTCGGTTTTAAGGTCAGCCTGGGGCTTTGTGGCCCTTGTCCTCTTAAGGCTTTTGTAATCCACCTCCAGGCCCGGCCCCCTTGCAACCTCCCTGGCAAGAAGAAGCGACTGGTTAAACCCCCTTTCCCTGAGCCTGTCATTGTGGAGCGGCACAGGTATCACAACGTCAAAGGTTTCAACGAGCCCACTTAGGGCTTGTTCAGCGATGCGGCCCAGGGGGCGTGTAAGGGTCAAGGTGCCGCCGTATTTAAAACTTAAGATCGCCTCCCTTGCGCCCTCTTCGTAAAAAACGGCGCTCCGGGCCTTTACAAAGGGTTTTCTACTTCCCATGCACACACCGCATGGATGGTCAGGGCCTGCCCCCGAGGCAAAGGGCGTGCCGCAGACGGTGCACACAGGCCCCTCGATCCTTTTAATCGAGGCGAGGCATGCCTCGCACAAGCCCGCTTCCTCCCCACCGCCGGCTTCCACTATGTGGAAGCCGCAGAGCGGGCATATGGGGGGAAAGAGTATATTTAAGAGCTGTGCGAACATGGTCCTTTTGAATGGGGGGAAATTATTTTCCCATTATACACCGGCAGGCAGGGTAATCTCAAATGTTGTTCCCTCCCCGGGCTTGCTTCTAACACTTATCTCCCCTTTGTGGTCACTGATTATCCCCTGGCTTATGGAGAGCCCAAGACCCGTGCCCTTGCCCGCCTCCTTGGTGGTAAAGAAGGGGTCGAATATCCTTCGTCTGACCTCCTCCGATATACCGGTGCCCGTATCGCGGAAGGTGGCCCTTACGAACCTGCGCCCTTGTTTATCAAAAGAGCCGGTAGAGATGGTAAGCATACCGCCTCCGGGCATGGCGTCATTTGCGTTGGTTATGAGGTTTATGACCACCTGTTCGAGCCTGCTTGCGCATCCTGTAACCGGGGGGATCTTTTGAAGCTCGAGCCTTAGCCTGACGGAGTGCTTCTTTGATTGTTCCTTTACCATAATCAGGGCGTCCTTTATGACCCTGTTCAAATCCACCGCAGAAAGGACTTTCTCATCGGCCCTCGCAAAGAGCCTCATGTGTTTTACAACACTTTCCATCTTTCTTGCCGCCCTGTCTATGAGCTTTAATTTATCGTATTCCCGAGAGCCCCTGTCCCTGTCCAGCATGTTCTGGGACAGCCCCCTTATGACGGTGAGCGGCTGGTTCAGTTCGTGGGCCACATCGGCCGAGACCTCGCCGAGGGAACTGAGCTTGCTCGAGTGCGCGAGCTGTGCCTCAGTCCCCTTGAGCCTTGAATAGGCCTCTGAAAGCTCCTGTTCGCTATTTTCCAGGTCCCTCAGCATGTAAAGGACACCGTCTTTAAACTCCTCAAGGTGTCTCATCCTCTTCGTGAGCTCTTTTCTCGTGGCCTTGAGTTCTTCGATGAGCGCTTTTCTCTCAGTTAAATCCCTCGCAAGGATAACGAAGGCTCCTCCGGTCTTATCCATATACCGGAAAGCAAACCGGGATGCCGAAACAGAGACCGGGAGCTTCTCGCCGGTTGCGGTCCTTAAGAAGAGCTCGAGCCCTTTTACGCTACCACGCCTTACAAGCCCTTCAAAAAGGGGTTTATTAAAGGGCGCGTCTTCATAAAACCGCTCAAAGGGCCTCCCTACAACGTCCTCCCGGGCGTAACCGAGAAGCTCAAGGAACGCCGCGTTCGCGGCCTGGACCCTCCACTCACCGTCAACAACGGCCGCGGCGTCCGCCACGGCGCTTAAGACGTTCTCAGTGTAAACCTTTGCGGCAGAAAGTTCAATTGTGGCACATTCGGCCAACCCTGCCACGGCGCCGAAGGCGCCCCCTGGCACTTTTACCTCTTTCAGCGCTTCTACGGATTGGTCCCCGGTTTTTTCGAAAAGGATATCAAAAGGCCGGGTTATCCTCTTTGCGAGCCTTCTGGCAATCTCCGTTGCGATAATGGCGGTAATGAGGACCGCCTCCACGGCGGCGAGCACAAGGTAAAACCCGGGGGGGCCCGGTAGGTGGTAAACTGCAACAAGGATAAGTAAAATACCCAGAACCGATACGGGCACGACCGCTGCTAAGATAAAGAACACTACTCCGGTCGCTTCGAATCTTTTCACATACCTCTTTGTTTTTTCCATATGCCTTTTGAAGCGATGCCCTGAGGGCAAACATCATGCTTAAGTCAATGCCCTAAATCGCTTCCCTCTCCATAATCCCTCTTTTCCCTCATCCTTTTAAGCCCGTCCTTTATCTCCTGCATCTTAAGCTCCCTCCTGACGGCCAGAAGTGCGAACTCCTCGAGCTCTTCAACGGTAGCTCTCAGTTTTTTCGCCATCTCCTCGGCGTTTTCTCTCGCACGAACGAGCTCATCCATCATCCTCTTCTGCTCTCTTATGTCCCTCAGCATGCACCTTACACCCACGATCTCCTTTTCCCTCCAGATGGGAAATGCATTCATCTCTACGGAGCCCGTCCCGTCTTTGAAGTTTACGGCCTGCTCCGAGTTTTTTACGGTCTCGCCGCCCAGGACGGTATTGAAAACCCTGGCCCACGCATCGCGGGACGGGGGCGGGACAAACTCTGTATAGTTTTTGAAAAGCATCTCCTCCCTCTTGTAACCCCCGACGGCCAGGGCCGCCTCGTTCGCATAACTTATATATCCTTCCCTGTCGAGTTCTACCACCGCATCGGGGATGGTCTCCACAAGCTCACGGTAGTGATTAACCGGTTCCCTCAGTTTTTGCGCCGTCTCGTTATAGTAGCCCGCGAGCCGTCCAAGCTCGTCCTCTGACCTTACGCTCAGGCGGTGGGTGAAATCCCCCTCGCTTATACGCTCTATCCCCTCGGCAACCTCGGAAAGCGGCCTTAGTATCCGGCGTATCAATAAGGCCGCAATACAGGCGAAGGTCAAAAACGAAACGCCCGTGAAGACAACGAAGGTCACTTTAAAGAGCGAGAGCTTCGAAGCCGATGACCTGTCCATAAGGTGTACCGTGGTGTGAAGGGAGCTTACAAAATCCGGGAGCAGCGTGTGGTCGAACCTTTTATGTGCCTCTTCTTGAATACTGTCCGGGCTAAGGGTAACGAGTTCCCCTAGAACGCGCTTCACCTCCTGCCACTTATCCAGGTTTTCTGAAAGGGCCTTGAGTTCTTCAGGGTCCTTTGTCTCTGTTATGCCCCTTTCGGGGTCGCCCCGGGCAAGGCCCCAGAGTGTCGCTTCGATCTCATCCATATCGGAGCGCACCTGTTTTTTGAGCGCCTCGACGTCTTCACCCTCTTCGGCCATCTCCTCTAAGTGCCAGGCGATACGGTAGCTCAGGAAAAGCTCATGTCCCGCGGAGTTTATCCGGGCCGAGTCGCCCTTCAGTGCTTCCGAGAAGTAAAAACCAAGGACCAGAAGCAAAAGGACCACAAACGCCGCGGCGCCAAGCGCCGTAATTATGAGGGCACGCAAACTCATGGTCCGGCCTGTGGTTAAGCGAGCTTAAAGGGCTTAAGAAAGAAACGGTCCCTTCTTGAGTAAGTTGAAAACCGTCCGCTGTTGTGTGTCAAAGATGAGGTGTGCCGTGATGGGATATCTAAGATGAGTCGCTCGTTATGAGTAATCTTCAAATAAATAAAAACTTGACAAATCATAGCACGGTTTGTGATATGCGTCAACACCTCTGTTTTCGGTAACGGTCCGGAGCAATTAGCTAAAATAAAATAAGACTGCGGAGTAATTACTTTTAAAAGAATCCTTTCTGTGTTATTTTAAAAATGAAATGCCGGGAACGCTGAAATCAAGGCTTTTAAGGACCCACAATGCGATTCTGGGCGGAATAGAGTCTGCCTTCGGGACCGGGTCGAGACAAGAAACACTCGAGATGATGGAAGAGGCCCTCATTTCCTCCGACGTGGGAGTCAAGACAACTTTTGAGATACTTGACGGCCTGAAGGAGGGTTTACGCTGGGACGTGGAAAGCCTGAAGGGCCGCTTGAGGGATTCAATACTCGAGATACTTAAAGGGGTCGAGGCACCTCTCGATATCGAAGCTCACGTCCCCTACGTTATAATGGTACTCGGGGTAAACGGCGGCGGGAAGACAACGACCATTGGAAAACTCGCGGCGAGATACTCCGGGTTGGGCAAAAAGGTGCTACTCGGGGCCGCGGATACATTCAGGGCCGCCGCCACGGAACAGCTCGAGGTATGGGGAGAAAGGGTTAATTGTCCTGTCATAAAACACCCCCACGGAGGTGACCCGGGGGCCGTGGCCTTTGACTGCGTAAAGGCGGCCCTTAAAACAAAGACGGACCTTGTCATACTGGACACAGCTGGCAGGCTCCACACAAAAACCGGTCTCATGGAGGAGCTAAAAAAGGTCAGACGCGTCGTGGAAAAGGCGCTGCCCGGCGCACCCCATGAAAACCTCCTCGTGCTTGACGCCTCCACCGGGCAGAACTCTTTAGCTCAGGCACGGCTCTTTGACGAGGCCGTGGGTGCCACGGGAATAGCCCTCGTAAAACTCGACGGCACAGCCAGGGGAGGGATAATCGTGGCCATAGCGAAGGAACTTAAGATACCCGTACGCTTTATAGGGGTTGGCGAGGGCCTCGAGGACCTGAGCGTATTTAACGCCCGCGAGTTTGCAGAAGCCCTCATATAGTTTTAGCTAGTTTAAAACGTAAAAACCCTTTGCCCGGAGGTCGTGAAATGGACGAAAAGCTTAAGACCTTTTATGAGCTCACAGAGCGGCGAAGAAGCGTAAGGGAGTTTCTCGAAAAAGATATAGAGGGGGAAAAGGTCGACCGTTTGCTTAAGATCCTTCAAAGGGCGCAGAGCGCGGCCAACTGCCAGCCCTGGCACTTTATCGTCGTAAGGAGTGAAGACCGGGAAAGTATCAAACACGTCTTTACCAGGGAAGGGTTTAAAAAGGCTCCCCTCGCGATCGTTGCCTGCGCCGAACCCTCGAAGGCCTGGGTTAGAAGGGCGGACGGGGTCAACTACGCATGGGTTGACGTATCCATCGCCGTTACAGAGATGATAAGCGCGGCAACTGCCGAGGGGCTGGGTACATGCTGGGTCGCCGCCATAGACCCCGTGGAGGTAAAACGGGCGCTTGAGATACCCGACGGGGTCGATGTCGTGGGTATCATAGTCGTCGGCTACCCAATAGAGGAACTGAAAAAGGTCGAAAAGGAGAGAAAACCCCTTAGGGAGATAATCCACCACGGAAGGTGGTAAAAGGGGTTTTTAAGTATTTTAACGTATTTTATCTTAAAGTTATTGAAATCAGGAGGTGGTCCGCGTGAAGCGGGATAAGGAACCCGACTTCGTTCACTTGAGGGAAGACCGGAGGAAACACCTGAGGAGCCAGCTTATCGTCCTCAGGGTCCATAGC
>JAUVFY010000077.1 GCA_030594025.1 Deltaproteobacteria bacterium
CTCGGAAAGGGGTAGACTGAAACCCTCAAGGCTCGAGCTCCTGCCCACCACCTTACCGTCAGGGCCGAGAACCTGTATGTAGATCCCCCTCGTACGCACGCCGAAGAACCTCTCGAGCAGTAAATCGAAGTTCTTCGGTACCCTCAAGACCCCCGGGGGTAGCACTATGGCATGTACCATCATCCCGGACACGGAGTCTATCTGTTCGTCCACCCTGTCGAGGAAGAACTTCGACAGCGCATAGAAAAAACTCACTCCGAAGACCAGCAGGCTCACCCCGACGAGTGCGGCGTACCAGACGGTGAGTCTTGTGCGTATTGAAATCTTCATCGGTTATCTTCGCGGCTCAGAAGTCTTTGACGTTACCCGCCCGGGGCGACCTTTAATTAATCCTTTCCCGGGCCCTTTGCGCCTGTTTTTCCCAGCTCGTAAAAGGGGAAGTCAACGCGGTATGGGACGACGGCGATGCTCACGTCCTCGATCGTCCTTATCGTGTCTATGAGCTCAGCCACCTCGTCCGGGGAAAGGGGTTTTTCCGTCTTCCAGTCTATTGTCTGAAGCTTTATCAATACCTTGTGCGGGTCGCCTACAATCCTCAGTGCTTCTTCGACCATCTTACCGATGAGCTCCTTTACCTCCCCGGGGCTCTTTTCGAGCTCTTCTGCCATCTGCCTGTGGTAGGCCATTATCGAATAGTAATCGAAGCCCGCTGTAGCGGCCGTGGCCAGGTCCTGGCTCAGCCAGGCCAGTGCGTACGGGGGGTTGGTAACGCTCTCGTACATCATGTTTATGGCGAACTCCACACGCGGGTTCCGCTCCCTTACGGCCCGTTTAAGCCTCCCGGCAACCGTAAGGAGCCTTTTGTTCTTCCATGCGGCCCACTCCCAGAAGCTCGCGGTGTAGAGGACCGAGGCGGTGCCCGTACCGCGGATATAGAACTTCGCCGGGTCTATTGAAATGCCCCTTTGCTTCTTGAAAAGCCCCTCGGCGTGGGCTCCGAACCCCTCTGTATGCCTCAAGATAAGATCGTCCTGGAAGAGTATGCCGTCGATCGGGTAGCTGGCGAGGTCCGAAAAGAGCCCTTCGAGGTGCCTTACGGCCTTCTCGTTAAACATATCCAGGCCCCTGCACCTTACGAGAGCGCCCGTGGTAATGTCGTAGCCCTTGCAGGCGAGCTCGGCCATGCCTTCAAGGCCGTAGTCAGCGTGCCTTGTGGTCATCCAGGCGAATACCCTGAGGCCCCTTTCGTGTGCTGCATCGAGGACCTTAGAGAGGACGTCGGCGACAACCGGGGCGTGATCGGTCTTGAAGTAAACCCCCGCGGGGCTCCGGGGCTCAACGAAGCGGTGGTGTCTGTCTCCCGTGTTATGGAAGACCCTCAGTATTACGGTATCCACTCCGGCACTTTTGAGCCCTTCGAGTTCCCTTTCCATCTCCTCGTAGCTCGCGGCTCTGAAGAACATTACCTGCACGGCCCGGAGCGGCCTCAAGGGTTTTGTAACCGTGAAGCCCGGCTTAACACCCTCAGCCGGGAGTTTTTTAGCGGTCTTCATTCCGCCTGCACTCCCTCGCCCGGGCTCCCGAGGGCTTTCGGCTTTTTCGGTCTCTGC
The DNA here is from genome assembly GCA_030594025.1 of Deltaproteobacteria bacterium. Taxonomy (GTDB): domain Bacteria; phylum Desulfobacterota; class GWC2-55-46; order GWC2-55-46; family JAUVFY01; genus JAUVFY01. The sequence continues at coordinate 1,611 of JAUVFY010000077.1, forward strand.
CAGAAGCCTTTTTATCTTTACGAGTCTTAACAGGGCCTCGTCGGCAAAGGGGGCAAAGGGACCGTCAGTCGAGTTATCGAGGAACTGGAGGAACTGGTCCCTGGCCTCCTTCATTTCCCCTGCATCAAAGTAACTCACGGCGAGCATGAAGTGGGCCTCGGGGATGAGCGGGCTCAATGGGAAGAGCTCGATTACCCTTTCGAACTCCCTTGCCGCCCTGAGGTAGTCTCCTTCTGAATGGAGGAAACGGGCGTAGTTTAACTGCCCCACATCGCTCATGTAGGGCCTGTCCGAAGCCCATGCGTGTGAAACGAAGAACACAACCAGGAGCACCGGCAGAAAAAACCTTTTTTTATTTTTTTTGCTTTTTTTGTTTGAAGAGCACATCTATCGTCTCTTTTACGTTCTTTACGCCCACGAGTTCCATCGATGTCCTCGAAGCGCCTTTAATGTTGCCCACCGGCAGAACGCACCTTTTGAAGCCGAGTTTTTCCGCCTCCCTTATCCGCTGCAAGGTATGCGTTACAGCCCTTACCTCTCCGGCGAGGCCCACCTCCCCGAACACCACGGTCCCGGGGTCCACCGGCCTGTCGAGAAAATTCGAGGCCATCGAGGCCAGGATGGCGAGGTCTACCGAGGGCTCGTCGATTCTAATGCCCCCGGCGACCTTCAGGTATATATCGTGGTTGGCGAGCTTTAAACTAACCTTTTTCTCAAGTACCGCGGCAAGGAGAAGCACCTTGTTGTAATCCACACCAACGACCGTCCTTCACGGGACCCCGAAGAGCGACGGACATACAAGCGACTGCACTTCAACGAGTATCGTCCTGGTGCCCTCGAGGCTCGGTACCACCGAAGAGCCCGTCGCCCCCTCGGGCCTTTCGGCCAGGAAGACCTCCGAGGGGTTCAGTACCTCCCTCAACCCCCCGTCGGTCATCTCAAAGACCCCTATCTCCATCACAGAGCCGTAACGGTTCTTAACGGCCCTTAAGATCCTGTAGATGTGCGAACTCTCGCCCTCGAAGTACAGGACCGTGTCCACCATGTGCTCCAGGACCTTGGGCCCGGCTATGGCGCCGTCCTTTGTTACGTGCCCCACGAGAAAGAGCGGTATGTCGAGTGTCTTGCAGGTGCCGATGAGCCTTGCAGCAACCTCGCGGACCTGGCCAACGCTCCCGGGCGCGCTCTCGAGGTCCTCCGAATAAAGTGTCTGCACGGAATCTATTACAACCGCCGAGGGTTTCAGTTCCTTGACCGTCTCGGCCACCTTCTCAACGTTCGTCTCCGACCAGGCCAGAAGGCCCTCGGCCAGGGCCCCGAGCCGCTCGCCCCTGAGCTTTATCTGGCGCATCGATTCCTCTCCGGATACGTAAAGGACCTTTTCGCCCCCGGCCGCAAGGGATTTCATGGCCTGCAAGACGAGGGTCGACTTCCCTATACCGGGGTCTCCGCCGATAAGGACCGCGGAACCGAGGACCATGCCGCCGCCGAGGACCCTGTCGAACTCCTTGAGACCGGTTTTTACCCTGTGGTCCCGGGCCGCCCGGCCCCCCCGGGCCGAATCGACTGATGTTATGGATTCCGGTACGGTGGCCGCACCGATTACCGGCCCCCCTCTTTTCTTCTCGCCTGCGACCCTTTCCTCGACGAAGCTATTGTACTGGCTGCACCCGGGGCACCTTCCCAGCCACTTAACCGACGTATGGCCGCATGCCTGGCACGTATAGATAGTCTTATCCTTCGCCATATTTAACTGAAGTAAGGCCGCGGCGCGAGAGACGACGCGGCCTTACGAGGACGTTTGCAATTGACAAAAGGGTTGATTTTGCTATGATATTATAGTTATAAATTAAAGGGAAAGACATGCCAATAGACCACAGCAACATACTAATTGAACTGAATAAAACTGTCAAGGCACTTAATTTCTATCCGAAGGGACACCCCGTACTCAAAGCTCAACTTGAACACTTCAACTCACTTTTAAAACAGACTGCCACAGAACAGGGTGCGATAAAATGGAATGTGGATCAGAAAGGCTTCTACCTCGAAGAAAAGCCCATAGCTACCACACAGGAAGGAATAGCGGCACTTGCCAAGCAGTTCTTCCTGAGACGGATAAGGGTGGTAGCATTCAGGCCCAACACTACAATTTACGACATCATAGGTTTTGTATCCCTTTTAAGCATGGAACCCCAGGATATCCTCTCTGAGGACGGTGCGGAAAAGGTACTTGCAAAGAAAGGTGTTACGGGCGTGCTCCTTAACGAGATGAGCTACGAGGAACTCAAAAACTTACAGGAAGAGATGAAAGAGGAGGAGGAAGAAACCGAGCAGATTATTATGGAGGAAGAGCAAGAGGAAGAGCAAGAGGGGGCCGTTGAGGAGATAAAGGCAGGTACAGGAGAGGAACTGCCGCCCAAGCGCGAAGTGCTCTCAGGGGAGGAAGAAACACTCGAAGAGCTCCTCGAACGGCTGAAAAAAGAGACAGATACGCTGAGATACAACGACCTCGCAGTACGTATAAAGGAAAGGGCTGAGGTGGTCATATTCGAGGAGCACTTTGACGATGCTTTCCCAATCCTCGTTGTTTTCTCGGAACATAGTCTACCCGCCTCCGGCCTTCCAGAAGAGCTTAGAGACACGGCCTCGGAGAAGCTGAAGGAGCTCATTAGCGAAGAGACCATAAACTACCTTATAGGGAGGCTGGCCGAAAGAGAGGAGCCTGAGCGCCAGAAAATCGCCGGAGTCCTTTCCTACGCCGGAGATGAGGCCGTAAGTCTTCTTCTCGACGCCCTCGTTGGCGAACGCGAGGCGTACGCGAGGCGCCGGATATATAACACTCTGGTAAAGTTCGGCGAAACTATAAGGGCCGAGGTGGAAAAGAGGCTCGCAGACGGGAGGTGGTACGCCGTAAGGCAGATGGTATCGCTTCTCGGGGCCCTTGGGGGCATTGAGTCGCTCGATACCCTGGAGGCGGCCTATACGCACCCGGATATAAGGGTGAAAAAAGAGGTCTTTAAGAGCCTGGCAAGGATCCCGTCAAAGAGGTCGTCGAAGATACTTATGGAGGCACTTAAAGATAGCAACCGCTCCATTCAGGGGCAGGCCATTATATCGCTCGGCATGCTCAAGGACCCTGACGCCGTAGATGCCCTCGGTGAGTTCGCTCTTAAAAGGGACACCTTCTCTGATTATTTCGAACTGAGAAAGGAGGCCGTCAAGGCCCTCGGTATTATCAGTGATAAAAATGCGGTCCCCTACCTTACAGAACTGCTTTTTAAAAAGGTCTGGTTCGGCAAGAAGAACCACGAGGAGATGCGCTCCCTGGCGGTAATAGCCCTTGGGAAGATAGGTGGCGACGAGGCCCTTGAAGCCATAGAGAGGACCTGCGAGGAGTCGGCGGGCGCACTATATAGCACATGTAAAAAGGTTCTTGAAGGACTAAAATTAAGATAGGAGAATCTGATGGGAATTGACACTAAAATGATACTTAAGAGCCTCAACGCAAACTTACAGACCAATAAGCTCTATCCCCAGGGACACCCCTCAGTGGCGATATCGGCAAAAAATACCTTCAAACACCTGGACGAGTACTTTAAAGAAAACGATAAACTCGTTGTCGGCATTGTGGGCGAGGCACTGGTCTTCGCTGACCTGCCGGTAGATAACCAGGAGGACTACTCAGACCTCACGGGGCATATGAATAGCAAGCTGATTGAGGCCATAATCTTCGAAGACGGAGTGGTGGAAAAAGAGCTGTTGAGCTTCCTTGATATCCTCTGTGCAGAAGATGCGGGCCTGGGTGAGGAATTGGTCGAAGAGGTCCAATCCAAGGGCATAACTCACATCACACTCAAATCCATCCCAAAGAGTAAGAGGAACACGCTCGAGGTCTACAATGATGCGGTGGATGTCGTTAAGAACGTCATGGACGACATAAGGATGGGCAAGATCCCGAAGGCCGAGGAGGCAAACCACATAGTCGACGAGATGACGGACCTCGTCTTCTCGGACACGAACGCCATGGTCGGGCTCACGATGATAAAAGACTACGACAACTACCTCTACAACCACTCCGTCAATACGACCATACTGGCAATCGCCCTGGGCAAGTTCCTGAAGCTGGACAAAAAGGACATCCGGGCCCTCGGGGTGGGCTCGCTCCTTCACGACGTCGGAAAGACCGGTGTCTCCGAACACATCATAAAAAAGCCCGGCGGGCTCAGTACCGACGAGTGGGAAAAGGTCAAGGAGCACCCCGTCCTGGGCTCGAAGATAACCGAGAGGATGGAGGGCCTGGAGGAAGCGGTGGGCCGCATAGTATTAGAACACCATGTCAGGCACGACCACACCGGTTATCCCAAAAGCGAAGCGAAGATACACCCCCTGAGCATGATCGTAAGCGTTGTCGACGTATACGATGCGCTCACCACCCTCAGGGCCTACCAGAGACCCTACCACCCTGTCGAGGCGATGAAGATACTGAAGGACCTCGCGGGTAAACACTTTGACCCCGAGACCGTTACGGCCTTTGAAAACATGATAGGGCTTTACCCCGTGGGGACCCTCGTCAGGCTTTCGACGAACGAGGTGGGTATAGTGACCAAGATAAACCACGAGGTGAGCGACTGTCCCACCGTAATGGTCCTGTACGACAGCGAAGTGAACGAGGTCCCGGAGCCTTTTGAGGTTGACCTCGCCGAGAAAAGGGACCTGTCCATAGTAGCGGCCGTGGACCCCCTCTCACGGAACATGGATCCCGGGGCCTTCTTTGAAAAAGAGGCGGGTAATGTTTAACCGGGTGCGGGTTAAGGGGGGTTATTTACAAGTTAAG
>JAUVFY010000074.1 GCA_030594025.1 Deltaproteobacteria bacterium
AAAAGGCTTCTCAAGCTCCGTGAAGGACAGGTGGCGGAGCACAGGTTTCCGGGGTTAAGGGTGGAACGGATACGGTTTGAGGAGCTTGCCCAGGACTTCCTGAACGACTACCGGGTGAACGGCAAGAAGTCTATCAGAAGGGCAAAACAGAGCGTAGAGCACCTTAAGCGTTACTTTGAGGGTGTAAGGGCAATTGACATCACTACGGACAGGGTAAGAGGTTACATCCTACAAAGGCAGGAAGAAGGGGTTGAGAATGCAACCATCAACCGTGAGTTATCTGCCCTCAAAAGGATGTTCAGCCTTGCCAACCAAATGACCCCACCTAAGGCAACCAATATCCCCTATATCCCACACCTGGAAGAAAACAACACACGGCAGGGGTACTTTGAGCATGAGGAGTACGTTGTCCTTAAAAATGCCCTTCCATCCCACCTTAAGCCTGTTACAACAATGGCTTACTATACAGGCATGAGGAAAGAGGAGATATTAAGCCTTCAATGGCCCCAGGTGGACTTGATAGGGGGGAAGATAACCCTCAAGCCCGAGGATACCAAAAACAAGGAATCCAGGGTTATCTTCATGGAAGGAGAGCTACTTGAGGCCATACGCTTTCAGAAGGCTTTAAGGGACAGTAAATACCCTCTGTGTCCCTGGGTGTTCTTTGGAGAGAAGGGAGAGAGGATAAGGAGCTTTAGGAGAGCATGGGAAACAGCCCTTAGGGAAACGGGACTTGTGAGCAAGCTATTCCATGACTTCCGTAGAACGGCTGTAAGGAACATGGTGAGGGCTGGAGTCCCTGAAAGGGTCGCCATGATGGTATCAGGCCACAAGACCCGGAGCGTCTTTGAGAGGTATAACATCGTAAACGAGGACGACCTTAAGAAGGCATCCAGGAAGGTTACAGAATACCATCAGGGACAGAACGGTTACAAAAAGGTTACAGTCGAGACTTTAGAGGAGAAAGAGCCATGCGGAGAAAAGCCCATAGCCCATTGATTTACTTAGAGAAAAGATGGTGCCCAGGGACGGAATCGAACCGCCGACACGAGGATTTTCAGTCCTCTGCTCTACCGACTGAGCTACCTGGGCACGGACTTTGTTGAGAATTTACGTTAATTTAAACGCCCCCTTTTTGTCAAGGTTTTTCTTACCATTCCGAGCGCCATCCGCGCCCCGTTCTTTTCTTTTTCGGCACCATAAGAACTACGGCCAGCCCCCCTGCTATGAAACCTCCTATGTGGGCCCACCACGCTATCCCCCCGCCGGCTGTCGTGCTCATTATCTGATATAAGAACCAGAAGCCGAGGAAAAGGACCGCGGGGATCCTGACCATGTGGACGAAGAAAAAGAAGATTATAAGGGTAAGCACATGGGCCCTCGGGAAGAGAAGGAAATAGGCCCCAAGGATCCCCGCTATCGCTCCGCTCGCCCCCACCATGGGAACGGTGGAGCTTGGATGAATGACTATGTGCAAGAGGCTCGCCAGGACCCCGGTCAGAAGATAAAAACCGAGAAATCTAAAATGCCCGAGCCTGTCCTCTATGTTGTCGCCGAATATCCACAGATAGAGCATGTTCCCGCCGAGGTGCAGGAGCCCCCCGTGGACGAACATGGCGGTAAAAAGGGTAAGCGGAGGGGGGACGAAGTTCTCAGGGTGGATGTCGGAAAAACGGGTTATCTCGTATGGTATCGTGGCGGCCCTGAAGATGAAGGCCTCAGCGCCGGAAGGGCCCAGCGTGAGCTGATAAACGAATACTACGGTATTTACCGCTATGAGGGCGATGGTTACGAAGGGGAAGGTAGTTGTGGGGTTGTCGTCTTTAATTGGAAACATGGTATATGAATTTTTAACCCGACCCCGTTGGTTTCTCGTTGCGGTCTTATTCCATACTATAGTAGCATATAAGTCATGCGCACCGGAATAGCAAACTTGCCGCTACACGGCGGGAAGGCGCCCCGCTGGCTCTTCGAGAGGATGACGAGGCTCGCCCGCGAGATTACAATCATAACGGTCAGAGACTTCGGCCCGGAGGAGGTCCTAACCAGGCTCTCCGACCCTTACTGGTTCCAGGCCCTCGGCTGCGTGCTCGGTTTTGACTGGCACTCAAGCGGCGTCACTACGACCGTATGCGGTGCCTTAAAGGAGGGCATAAGGGGGCTCGAAGGCGAACTCGGGCTCTTCGTTGCAGGCGGAAAGGGTAGAGTGTCGAGAAAGACCCCCTCTGAGATAGAATCCGCGGGCAGGCACCTCGTGGTGGAACCGGGCGAGCTCGTTCAAGCGAGCAGGCTCTCGGCAAAGGTGGACACCTCGGGGGTTCAGGACGGCTACCAGCTCTATCACCATGCATTCTTCTTCACCAAGGACGGCCTCTGGGCGGTCGTTCAGCAGGGGATGAACGAGGCCACGAGGTACGCCAGGCGTTATCACTGGCTGGGCCTGGGCTCGTCGCCGCTTTCAGAGTCAAAGAGCTTCGTCAAAGACCCGCACTCTGCCGTATGCTGCGATAAAAAGGCAGATGTATTGAACATGGTCGCAAAAGAGGGCGATGAGGCACGGGAAGTATGTACACGGCTTTCATGGGAGAGGCCGGAAAAACTCACCAGGGAGTTAAAAAAGCTAAAAGAGGTAAAGACCCTCGACATGCCCCGCCGTCACCATACGACCCTCGCCGACATACACCCCGAAAGGCTTCAAAAGATTTTTCTGGTGACCTATGAAAGACGCCCGGAAAGTTTCAAGAACCTTATCGGCATGGAAGGCGTGGGGCCCAAGACCATAAGGGCTTTGAGCTTGATATCCGAGCTCGTCTACGGAGTAAAAAGCCCTGTAAGGGACCCCGTGCGCTTCAGCTTCGCCCACGGCGGCAAGGACGGCTATCCCTATCCGGTGGATAGAACTACCTACGACGAGTCGGTCGAGTTCCTTCGTAACGCCGTAAGCCAGGCACGGGTGGGAAACACGGAGAGGCTAAAGGCACTTAAGAGGTTGAAGGGTTTTGTAAAACCACGCTGAGGGTCTTTAATTTTTCTTCCTCCGTGTACCTTTTCTTATATTCACTAAAGCGAAATATTTGAGTAACTATTACTTCCTGTGTCGATGCTCGATCGAGATTACAGGATATTGTAGATTTCATCCAGAGATTGCTATCTTTATGAACCCTAAAAAATATTGGAAGTGTCCCGCTAACTAAAAGCTGTCACTACCAGGCCGCAGGCCGTGGCAATCTCAAATAAAATGCACGGACAAACAGCTTTGTCCATGGCACACGGCCTCTACCGAGAGGTTTTCATCCGGTTATTCCTCCAACGTGGAAGTGTCACCTTCCGGGAGCCCCAGCTCACGGGCCTTCAGGAGCCGGCGCATTATCTTGCCGCTACGCGTTTTAGGCAGAGTTGGCAGGATTTCGATTTCTTTAGGAGCGGCATTGGCATCCAGCTTTTTCGCCACGAATTGTTTGATCTCCAGCTTCAGGTGCTGTGAAGCCTCATAACCTTCCCTTAGAGAAACAAAAGCCTTGACCACTTCCATGCGAACAGGGTCGGGGACGCCGATTACCGCGGCTTCGGCAACCGCCTCATGTTCGACCAGAGCGCTTTCCACTTCAAACGGTCCCACCAGGTGGCCGGCGACGTTGATTACGTCATCCGCCCGACCGACAAAGACGAAATAGCCTTCCTCGTCGCGCCAGGCGCGGTCTCCGGTAATGTACCAGCCGTTTTTAAAACGAGACTCGTAGAGCTCTTTTTTATTCCAGTACGTGCGGAACATGGAAGGCCAGGGATACTTCAGGCAGAGATTGCCTTCTTCGCCGGCCGAAAGCTCCTCGGAGATGTCCGTGTTCATGATAGCCGGCCGCACTCCCAAAAAAGGTCGTCCCATTGAGCCGGGCTTGATGTCCTGGACGGGATAGTTGGCGATTTGAATGCAGCCGGTTTCCGTCTGCCACCAGTTGTCGTGAAAGGCGGTCCGGAAGACCTGCTTGCTCCAATCCACCGCTTCGGGGTTAAGCGGTTCACCAACGCTGTTGATGTGCCGTAAAGAGCTCAGGTCGTGTTTTTTAGTTTCTTTTTCACCGTACTTCATCAGCATTCGAATTGCCGTCGGTGCCGTGTACCAGACGGTCACCCTGTGCCTGGCAATCAGCTCATACCAGTGATGCACGGTGAATCCCACCTCTGTTACCAATTGCGTTACCCCATTCGACCAGGGGCCGAAGATACCGTAGGAGGTCCCCGTAACCCACCCCGGGTCGGCCGTACACCAGTAGATATCATCAGGATGCAGGTCTAAAACGTACTTCGCGGTGGCATAATGACCGACGATGGCTTCATGGACGTGCACCGCCCCCTTGGGTTTGCCGGTGGTGCCCGAGGTGTAATGCATGATGCAGAAGTCTTCTTTATCAGTCTGACAGATTTGATACTCGCTGGAGGCTTCTGCCATTGCCCGTTCGTAGGCGATCTCGCCCTCCTTGGGAGTATAAGGCACGTTGTGCTTGTTGACCACGATGATGTGTTCCAGAGCCGGGAGGTCCTTCTTGACGGCGTAAACATTGTCAAGGAGTTCCGGACAGGTGATAAGCACCTTGGCGCCGCTGTCGATAAGGCGGTCTTTTATGGCCTCCGTACCAAAAGCGGAAAACAGCGGGCCGACGACCGCTCCGGCCTTGACGATGCCGATGATGCTGATATAGAGTTCGGGAACACGGTCGAGATAGGTGAATACCCGGTCGCCTTTTTTTACTCCCAGGCTTCCTATGACATTGGCAAACTGGTTGGTCAGACGGGATAGGTCTGAAAAAGTGTAGCGTTCTTTGGTCTCATGACGGCCGTCCCAGATTAAGGCGACTCTGTCTTTTTTGTCGGTTTTCAAGTGACGGTCAATAGCTTCGTAGGCCAAGTTCAAGCAGCCGCCCGGCAAGAAGTCCAGTTCCTTGTGGATGTCTTCCCATCGAAAACCGGCGCGCATCCCCTCGTAGTCATCCAGATTGGGCCGTTTCGGGAAATCTTCACATTTGGGTTTTTTGATGATCTCGTAGTTCATGATCTCTCGATGATAAGAAATCCCTAACACAAAAATCAGGGAGATGCAACTCTTTCGATTTTTTACCCGAATTAGTCTTCACAGAGGTGGAAAATGTAGTGGGTGTGCTCCGCCCTCCTTATTAAGGTTCAAACAGATTTTTTGGTGGGCACAGCCCATAGTACCCACTTTCTCTCTGTAATCGTTAATTCTCGGAACTCCTCGAAAGTGGAGATTAGCAGGTGAAAGACGTATGATTAAATGGGCTTTTAGAACTCTTCACCTTCATTAAATCTGATACCGTTTGTCCCTTGCAATTCCTAATCCTCGTAAAGGCCCGCCACGAATCTACTATAACCGTTGTACTTGATGGTGGGGCGGCGTTCGTTCGTGCCGATGACCCTTTCGGTGGCCTGAGACCACCTGGGGTGCGGGACCTCGGGGTCCACGTTGGCCCAGAAATCGTACTCACTGGGCGCCACGGTGTTCCAGAACGTCCTGGGCATACGGTCCGTGAACTCGATACTTACGATTGATTTTATGGACTTGAAGCCGTACTTCCAGGGTACGATGAGCCTTATGGGGGCGCCGTGCTGGCCGGGGAGCTCGTGGCCGTAGATGCCAGTGGCGAGGAGCGTGAGCTCGTTAGTGGCCTCGGCCATTGTAAGGCCCTCGGTATACGGCCAGGGTAGCCATATCTTACGTTGCCCGGGAGCGACCTCCTTATTTAAAAAGGTCACCATCTTTACGTACCTGGCCGATGAAAGGGGTTGCACCTTTTTTATGAAATCCCTCATGGGGAAGCCTGTCCAGGGCACTGCCATGGACCAGGCCTCAACACAGCGTAACCTGTATAACCTCTCCTCGAGCCCCATCATCTTAACTATCTCGTCCACGTCGTAGACCCTCGGTTTTTCCACGAGGCCCGTTACCTCCACTTCCCAGGGGCGTGTTTCAAAGCGCTCGACGAGCCTCCATATCCTGCTTTTTCTGGTGGAGAACTCGTAGAAGTTGTTGTACCTGGCCGCGACGAGCTCGTCGGTAAGCGGCTTGTCGAGCAGGTATCTATCGTTTCTCCTGGCTGGGTAAAGCCCCGAGGGTTTTTTGCCGGGCTTTTTGGGTGAGTTCGTCTTTTCCGAACCAGGTGCGGGGACAAAGTCATCGCACCCGGTTATGAGAAAGGCGCTCAAAAGCCCCATGGACTTAACGAAGCCCCTCCGGGTCATCATGTAGAGGTCTTCCGGGGTCGCTTCCCTTTCGGGTATTTCAAAACCTCTTTTTTTCTTTATGTGAACCATATGCCCCTCGTTTTTAATTTTAGCAGGTTTTACGGCGCCCACAAGCACCTTGCGGGCCTCGATTATTAGTTGCCCTGCCGTGTGCAAGCACCCTAAATAGATTGCGATGAGCTTAATGCTCAACTATACTTAGTACTGAAAGCGAGGCGACGATGGCTCAACCCCGCGAAGAACAGTTCACAGGCTCGTTGGTAGGACAGG